>JAJYJR010000241.1 GCA_021789355.1 Chloroflexota bacterium
GACGGTGCCGCGCCGCCAGGGTGGCCATTTGCGCCGAGCGTTGCCGAGCGGACGGTCGTTGTGGGCATCCAGGTGGCGCCCGAGGGCACCCTGGTGGTGACGGGCGAGACCCCGTTCAATGGCCCCACGCTCGTCATCTCCGTGGTCGAGGCCGATGGGACGCTCGCCCGGTGATCTACGACGAACAGGCCGGGCAAGCGGCGCGTGGCGAGCCCGCGAGGGCGACGAAACTGGTGGCCGAGGGGCAGCGATCCGGGCGTCTGGACGTCGACCGACGGCGGGTCCTGGACCCGGCTCGCCGAGCCTGGCACGCCGCTCTCGGGGTTCCAGGCGAGGGAAGCATCCCATTCTCTGTGCTGGATCAGGCCGGGGATGGCCAGGGGCGCAGGAGAGCGGTGAAACGACCCGCCCAGTAGCGGGCCCAGGTGCCGTTGAGTCGAAGCAGCCGCAGGTGCAGGAGCGGACTCGCGCCGCGGCGGAACCAACTCATGCCGCGTGCCTTGAACCGTCGAGCCACGACGAGGTCGACGCCCTTCTCCATCGGCCCGGAGCTCGCCAGCGGGACGATCACGTAGTTCTCGATGGCGCGGCGGTTGGCCGCGACATAGCCGGCGACAGCCACGAGTTTGTCCGAGCGGGCGAGGTCGGCTCCGGCCTCCTCGAACGCCCACCCGGCGAGGAGCTCGAGCAGGCGCTCGGCGTCGCCCGGCGCGGCGACCGCGAGCGCGGCCTCGAGCCGATCGGTCCGCTCGTCGCCGATCGCCCGGCGGAGCGCCTCGACCAGGTGATACCAGTCGAGCAACTCGATCGCGGTCGGGAAGCTGCGCTCGCGGATCCAGCGGATCGCGGCGGCGCCGTCGGACACGAAGAAGATCTGCTCGGCGTCGAACACCCCGAGCTTGGCGCAGGTCGCGGTGAACCGCTCGGCGAACGTCGTCCAGCTCCCGGTGCCCCCGACGTACGTCCGACCGGTCAGCGCCCGGCGGGTCCGGCCGACGCGGCGGGCGCGGTCGAAGACGAGGCCGATCTTGACCTCGAACTCGGTCCCCGACGCGCGGTCGTGGACCATCGTTCCGTCGGCGCTGACCCAGACCGTGCCGCGCCGCGGTCCGTCGCGCTCTCGGACCGGCCGGTCACCGAAGACCGCCTCGGTCTCGGCTGCGCTCGTCGCCTCGATCCGGGCGCCCTCCTGCGCCACCCAGCGGTGGAGCTCCCCCCGGCCGATCGGCCAGCCCCGTAACTCGGCCGCCACATCGACCGCGCGCTGGTAGCTCATCTCGGTCACCAGCCAGAGACCCCGCTCGCGGACCCCGAGCGTGTGCGCGGTTCGGGGCTCGAGTCCGAGGGCCGCATCGAGCGGGACGATCTCCCGGCCACAGTCGAGGCAGCGGTAGCGGCGGCGGCGGAGCTCGACCTCACCCGCGAGCGTGACGAGCCGGCGCGGTGCTCGGCCATTCGCCTTCAACCGGCCGCCGCAGGCGGGGCAGCTCGCCGGCGCCGGGAGGGTCGCCTCGAGTCGGCCGATCAGCTCGTGCCAGAGCCGGACCCCGACCTCGGTCAGGGCCGTGCTGATCGCTCGTTCCAGCGAGCCGACGTCGGCATGCTCCGTCGCGAGGTGGACCTCGACTGGGACCGTACACTCCATCGCGAGCCCCTCCAGGTGCTGGCGTGTTTGACGACACCAGCGTATGGGTGGGGCTCAGCTCATTCCCGGCCAACCGGCACAGACGTTGGGATGCTTACCGCGTCGCGCGCCCTTCGCCTACAGCAGCTCCGGCCGCTCCCATGCCGCACCCAGCACGTGGTGGTCCAGGAACGCGAGCACCGTCTGGTACCAGAGCCGCGCGTTCTGTGGCTTCAGCACCCAGTGGTTCTCGTCGGGGAAGTAGAGGAACTTCGACTCGACCCCGTGCCGCTGCAGGTCGGTCCAGAGCCGGAGCGCCTCGCTGATCGGGACGCGCTGGTCGAGCTCGCCATGGATCACCAGCATGGGCGTGCGGATCGATCCGATCGCGTTCGACGGGCTCTGTTCCAGGTAGCGGCCCGGGTCCCGGTAGGGATCTCCGAACTCCAGCTCCCAGACGTTGCCGTCGTCCGTGGCGCCGTGGAACCCACGCAGTTCCCAGAGGCTGGCATGCGTCACGATGCAGCGGAACCGATCGGTGTGGCCCGCCACCCAGTTCGCCATGTAGCCGCCGAACGACCCGCCCATCAGGGCCGTCCGGGCGGCATCGATGTCGGGCCGGGCGACCGCGGCGTCGACCGCCGCGAGCATGTCCGTGAAGGGCGCCTCGTGCCAGCGGCCCCAGCCGCGCTGCACCATCGGCTGGCCGTAGCCCGTCGAGAACGCGGGATCGGGGAGCACCACGGCATAACCGCGCTCCGCCAGGACCTGCGGGTTCCAGCGCCAGTGCCAGCCGTCCGTCCACGAGCCCAGCGGCCCGCCGTGCACGAAGACCACCAGCGGTGCCGGGTGCTCCGGTGAGGCATCCGCCGGCAGCACGAGCCAGGCGCCGATCGGCGTCCCGTCGCTGGCACGACCCTCGATCCGCTCGACGCGTCCCGGTGCTCCGGCCGCCTCCTCGTCGACCGCGGGGGAGGGGATGACCGCCGGGCGCTGGTCGGGCGTCCGGGGGTGGAGCCGGACGACCTGGCCCGGCGCCCTCAGGGTCGAGCGCAGGCCGTACAGGCACGACCCGTCGGGCGACTGGCAGAGGTCGCTCATGGTGCCCGACGCCGACAGGCAGGCGACCTCGCCGGACGCGACGTCGAGCCGGAAGACGGCGCCCGACCCCTGTCGATCGGAGAGGAAGAAGACGGCCGACCCGTCGGGGGACCAGGTAGGGGCGTGCGGCCACAGGTCCGCGGAGGGCGCCAGCTCCCTGCCCCGGCCGGTCGCCAGCTCCACCAGCCAGAGGCGGGGCTCCTGCGCGTGATCCGGGTCCCAGAGCGCGGTGCGGACGCACGCCACCGCGGTCCCGTCGGGAGAACATGCCGGGTCTTCGTAGACGGCGTCGCCGGGGGTCAGGGTCCGTGCCTGGCCGGTCGCCGCGTCGAACGCGACCAGGTCGGCGGACGGGTGAGTGAGGTCGGCGTGCGACGCGACCGTGGCCACCACCGTCCGCCCGTCGGGGGTCATGTCGAACCCGAGCTCGTCGTGAGCGTCGAGGGATGCGCCCGCCTCGGGGGTGAGGTCGCGTGGGGCCGGGACCGCCTCGGCCTCCAGGCCGGGGATGTCCACGGCGAGCAGGTGCCGCTCGCGCGGCCCGAGGTAGTGGTCCCAGTGGCGGATCGGGTATCCCTCGAACAGCATCGCGGAGACGCCCGCGTCCTTCCGCCCCCGGGCCCGCTCCGCGTCGACCTCCAGGCTCGGGGCACCGCGGAAGACCCGCGCTGCCAGCGCGACCGTGCGCGCGGCGCGCGCCACACGCAGGCCGTCGATCCCCCCGTCGGGCGCCAGGAGCAGGCGGGCCTCGCCACGTCCGGGAGGCAGGAGCCACAGGGCGGCCTGGTCGCGCTTCTCGGCATTCTCGGGGGCCGCGGGGTCGGGGCGGCACGACGTGAACAGCAGCGACCCGTCAGGCAGGAACGCCGCGTTGCCCACCCCTTCGGCGGGGCTGGTCAGCCGCTGGGCTGGACGTCCGCCGTCGGGGTCGAGCTCCCAGAGCGAGGAGAGCAGCACCTTCCCGTCTGGAGCCGGCGTCTGCACGCAGACGACCAGGCGGCTTCCGTCGGGGGAGCAGCGGAGGCCGGAGAGCCGGGGAAGGGCCACGAAGTGGTCGAAGTCGAATGTCACGCTCATGGTGCCGATGATGGCACGCGGCGCGGACGCAGGGGCGCGGGCGGCGCCGGCGGTACAATTCGGGCGGTCCCACGTTCCCTTGACCATGCCCGGAGCCACGTTCCGAACGTCCCCACGGATCGAACGCCCTCAACCGATCAGCGTCCCGCACAAGGAGCCAGCGATCCATGACCACCACGGACAGCGTCGCCGAGCGAACCCACCGCGCGGCCAGGCGGTACATCTACGCCTTCGGCGGAGGGCACGCTGACGGGAACGGCGAGATGAAGGGTCTCCTCGGCGGCAAGGGGGCCGGGCTCGCGGAGATGACCCGAGCCGGACTCCCGGTCCCGCCCGGCTTCACCATCACCACCGAGGCCTGCAACGACTACTTCGCGAGCGGCGAGCGGCTCCCGGACGGCCTGTGGGACGACGTCCTGGATGCCATGCGCGAGGTGGAGCGGGAGACCGGCAAGCGGTTCGGCGGGCGAGACAACCCGCTGCTGGTGAGTGTCCGCTCCGGCTCGAAGTTCTCGATGCCCGGCATGATGGACACCGTGCTCAACCTCGGGCTCAACGAGGAGACGCTGCCGGGCCTGATCGCCCTCACGCAGAATGAGCGCTTCGGGTGGGACGCCTACCGGCGCTTCATCCAGATGTTCGGCCGGATCGTCATGGACGTGGACGGTATCCGCTTCGACGAGGCGCTCGAGGCCGCGAAGGAGCGGCACGGCGCGAAGGCCGACACGGACCTCGACGCGGCCGCCCTGCGGGAGCTCGTCGGCGCGTACAAGGCGATCGTGAAGGAGGCCACCGGCCGCGAGTTCCCCACCGACCCGGACGAGCAGCTCGACCTGGCCATCAAGGCCGTCTTCGGCTCCTGGTTCGGCAAGCGCGCGGTGGACTACCGCAACTACAACAAGATCGCCCACGACCTCGGCACGGCCGTCAACGTGGTGACGATGGTCTTCGGGAACATGGGCAACGACTCCGGGACCGGCGTCGCGTTCACGCGCGACCCGAACACCGGCGAGAAGGTGCTCTACGGCGAGTACCTGACCAACGCGCAGGGCGAGGACGTGGTGGCTGGCATCCGGACGCCCCAGGAGATCGCCCATCTCGAGCAGGAACTTCCGCAGGCGTACCGCGAGTTCCAGGAGATCGCCCAGAAGCTCGAGCGGCACTACCGCGACGTGCAGGACCTGGAATTCACCATCGAGCGCGGTCGCCTCTTCATGCTGCAGACCCGCACCGCGAAGCGGACCGCGGCCGCAGCCGTGATGATCGCGGTCGACATGGTCGCCGAGGGGATCATCAGCGAGGCCGAGGCGGTCGAGCGGATCGAGCCCGCGCAGGTCGACCAGCTCCTCCGCGCGCAGTTCGACCCGAAGGCGCGCCAGGCGGCGCCTCGCATCGCGAAGGGCCTGAACGCGTCGCCGGGCGCGGCGGTCGGAAAGGCCGTCTTCGACGCCGACACGGCGGTCGAGTGGGCCGGGCGTGGCGAACGCGTGGTGCTGGTCCGCATCGAGACGTCGCCGGACGACTTCCACGGGATGGCCGTGGCCCAGGGAATCCTGACCGCCCGGGGCGGCGCCACCTCCCATGCCGCGGTGGTGGCCCGCCAGATCGGCAAGCCGTGCGTGGCGGGCTGCTCGGAGCTGCTGGTCGACTACCGCGCGAAATCGGCCACCGCCAACGGATCGAGCTTCCGCGAGGGCGACCCGATCAGCGTGGATGGCTCGACCGGGGAGGTGTTCCTGGGCGCACTGCCCACGGTGGCGGCACGCTTCGAGGAGCAGCCCGAGCTCCAGCGGATCCTCGGCTGGGCCGACAAGGTCCGGCGCCTGCAGGTCTGGACCAACGCCGACAAGCCCGAGGAGGCCGCCCAGGCCCGCAGCTACGGGGCGCAGGGGATCGGCCTGTGCCGCACGGAGCACATGTTCCGCGAGGGAGAACGGCTCGAGATCGTGCGTGACGCGATCCTCGTGGCGTTCCAGGCGACCAGGGCCAGGGAGCGTCAGGCGGCCGGCGAGACGCTGGCCGATGCCGACCGGGACGCGGTGGCGCGGTTCGACGCGGCGATCGCCAAGCTCGAGAAGCTCCAGCAGGGCGACTTCGAGGGGATCCTCGCCGCGATGAGCGGCCTGCCGGTGGTGATCCGGCTGATCGATCCGCCGCTCCACGAGTTCCTCCCGAAGCACGACGAGCTGATCGTGGAGGTCACGCAGCTGCGCGAGCGCCGCACGCCGGAAGACGATCCGGGGTTCGTGAAGGCCCGGACGATGCTGGCGGCGGTGGAAGCGCTGCGCGAGCAGAACCCGATGCTGGGTCTCCGGGGCATCCGCCTCGGCCTGATGATCCCGGACATCACCAAGATGCAGACCCGGGCCATCCTGAACGCCGCGATCGCGGTGCGCCGCGCCGGGGGCGACCCGCACGTCGAGATCATGATCCCGCTCGTGGGCCACGTGAACGAGCTGGCCGCGAGCCAGACGCTCCTCGAGGCCGAGGCGAAGACGGTCATGGAGGTGGCCGGCACGACGGTCGACTACAAGTTCGGGACCATGATCGAGGTGCCGCGCGGCGCGCTCACCGCCGACGAGATCGCGAAGTACGCGCAGTTCTTCAGCTTCGGCACCAACGACCTGACGCAGATGACGTTCGGGTACAGCCGCGACGATGCGGAGGGCGGCTTCCTGCTCGCCTACGTCGAGCGGAAGATCCTGCCGTTCAACCCGTTCCAGACGCTCGACCGGGCCGGCGTGGGCCAGCTCATGCGGATCGCGGTCGAGAAGGGTCGGGCGACGCGGCCCGACATCAAGCTCGGGATCTGCGGCGAGCACGGCGGCGATCCCGAGTCGATCGCCTTTTGCCACGAGATCGGGCTCAACTACGTCTCCTGCTCGCCGTTCCGGGTTCCCGTGGCGCGCCTCGCCGCGGCCCAGGCGGTGCTGGCCGGCGAGCGCGACAGGTAGGCGTGGGGGGCGACCACCATCGCCGGTGGCCGCCCCGAACCACCCGGGCAGGTCCTCGGTTCTCGGCCCGGCGAGGGCGGGCAGGGGCACCCCGCCCCGGATCGCCGGCGGCGCCGCGTCACTCGGCCGGCGCCGACCCGTCCCGCGCTCCCGCCCAGCGCACGATGCGCTCGGCTGACGTGGCCTGGACCAGCAGGCTGAACAGCACGATCCCGAACGTGATCCCCTGGAGCAGGTCGCGGTCCGGGAAGCCGGAGGGCAGCGACAGCGCCAGCGCCACCGCGACGGCGCCGCGCAGTCCTGCCCAGAACATCACGTGGAGCCAGCGGATCGGGATGCGTTCCCGGCCTGCCGTCCGCTCCACCAGCCATGAGACGCCGCCGAGCATCAGGTAGACCACCGCGGCCCGTCCCACCAGGATCGCGACGACCCCCACCGCGATCGCCCAGAGTGCGTCCGCGAGGTGACCCACCGGGATCGCGATCCCAACCAGCAGGAACACGAGCGCGGTGAGCAGGAACGCGAGGAACTCCCACACCACGTCGATCGCGTCCTGCACGCGCTGGCTCAGCCCCGCGCGGCGGCCGTAGGATCCCAGCACGACGCCGGCCACGACGGTCGCTATGATGCCCGACAGGCCGAGCTGATCGGCAACCAGGTACGTGCCGTACGCGGCGACGAGCGTGAGCGTGAGCTCCACGAGATGATCCTCGGTGGCGGCGGCGAGGCGCGAGATCGCGATTCCTGACACGACGCCGACCACGAGGCTCCCGATGGAGACGCCGACGAACTGGATAGCCCCTTGCGCCGGATCCATGGCGCCCCGCGTGGCGGCGACGGCGATGGTGAAGGCGACGATCCCGGTCCCGTCGTTGAGGAGACTCTCCGCCTCGACCATCGTGGCCAGGCGGGCAGGCGCACGGAGCCGCCGGATGCTCGAGGTGACCGCGGCCGGGTCGGTGGCCGAGACCATCGCCCCCACCACGAACGCCGGGCCCAGCGCGAGTCCCGTCGCGAAGTGCAGCACGACGGCGACGAAGCCGGCCAACAGCAGCACACCGGGAACGGCGAGCAGCAGGACCCCCCCAAGCGCGCGCAGCAGTTCCCGCTGGTCGAGGGAGTAGGCTGCCTCGAACACCAGCCCGGGGAGCAGCACCAGCAGCACCAGCTGCGGGCTCACCTGCAGGTGGACCGGCGGGGCGGCGAACGAGATCGCGACGCCGAAGAGGACCAGCGCCACGGTGTAGGGCAGCCCGACTCGCTGCGTGACCAGCGCGACGAACGCCAGCGCGACCAGGAGCGCGACGAACGCCTCAACGACCTGCAGGATGGGTGTCCCGGGCATGCGCCGATCCTAGGCGGTGTCTCGCCTCTTCGCGAGGTGGCGCGGCCTCGCGGCAACCGCGCGCGGGGCAGAATGCCTGCCGGCCGGCGAACGGGACGAGGCCTGCCGGCCCCGACCCGTGACGTTGCGGCCGCTCCGGGCGGTCCGGCGCCGCCTACACTGGCGCGCATGAGCACCTATCGATACGGGATCCTGGGGGCCGGGCGACAGGGGACCGCCGCGGCCTACGACCTCGTCGTCCGCGGCGAGGCGGCCTCGGTGACGCTTGCCGACATCGACGGGACGGCCGCCCGGCGCGCCGCCGAGCGCGTGAACCGGCTGACCGGCCAGGACCGGGCCACCGGCGTGGCGCTCGACGTCACCGACCGCGACGCGCTGGTCGCGTTC
>JAJYJR010000242.1 GCA_021789355.1 Chloroflexota bacterium
AACGCCGGCGCGACGCCGTTCACCTGGGTCAAGACCGCCGACGAGATCCTCGCCAGGGCGGTCCGCAAGACCCAAGCTGATTCCGGCGCGCGACACTAGATCGAGGCGCTGCTCGAGCAGCATGGGCGCCGCCCAGTACCAGTCCTCGTCGACCGGGCCGTCCTTCGGCGCGTGACGAACCAGCGGGCCGAGCGCCCTGGCGATCCGCTCGGTGGCCTTGGCGAGGATCGCGTCACCGGACGCGACGCCGCGGCCCTTCTCGCCGGCGGCGAGCTCGAGCGGGTCGGTCAGGCGGGCCAGGGCGGGACTCGGCAGCACGAGCGCGAGGACGCTCATCGCGCCGGGCGTGCCGTCCTTGGTGCGGAACTGCAGCAGCGAGCGCAGCCGCCGGCGCGCCTCCGGTGTGTTGGCGGCGGCCGGGTCCCTCGCCTGCATCATCCTGCGCTCGGCCTCATACGAGAGAGTCGACGCGACCGCCTGGGGAACCACGGTCCAGGCGGAGAAGACGAGCCGTTTCGTGAAGGACGCCAGTTCCCTGCTCGCAAACGGACCCCTTGGTCGGTAGTACGGCAGCGAAGAAGGAATCCAGAGCAGGCGCCACGCCTCGCTCTCCAGCACGTCCGCGGCAAGCGCGCGCAGGCGCGCGTTGCCCGGGTCGAGCCGCCGGTACGAGCGGATCGCGGCCGGATCGAGCAGTCCGGCGCCCTCGGCGAGGGCGCCGGCGGCGTCCGGCGACAGGCTCTGGGCAGACGACGCCGTCCGCAGGCGGCGCTTGACGTCGTAGCCATCCATGAACGAGAGCGGGTAGGGCGCCGACTTCCAGTACTCGACCGCGTCGCCGGCCCCCAGCGAACGGCTCACCCGATCGAACGCGACAAACGCGCGCAGGTCGTCGGGCTCGACGCGCGCGAGCGGTACCTCGGGCTCGACGAGCATCCCCGAGCGGTGCGTGGTCGCGGCCAGTCGTTCGGTCCGCGTCATCACGCGCCGCAAGCGCCGCTCCACTGCTTTCCGCCGTCGTCGCACGGCCCCGGGCCCGAGCACCGGCAGGTCGAGCACGGCCTCGTGGTAGGCACGCAGCTCGGCGCGCAGCCGCGCCGCGTCGTCCCCCAGGAGGAACTCGCTCGTGCGGACGAAGTCGGCGTAGTGGTCGTCGTCGCCCGCCTCGGCCGCGAGCGTGTACATCTTGTACGGCGTGGCCGAGAGCAGCAGCGTGCGCGCGTGGCCGTCGTCGTTCTCGTAGTTGAAGAGCCGATGGGCGAGGGCCGTGGCGCCGTCGGGTCCGGCAGGCACGTCGAGGAGCCGGCGGAACCGCTGGAACTCGTCGAGGATGATGAGGTCGGGCTCGATGGCATCGATCGAGCTCTGGGCGAGGAGCGCCCGCAGCTCCCCCACGATCTGCTGGCGACCGGCCGCGAGCTCGCGCCGGTCGTGTCGCCGCAGCCGCTCCGCGAGCGCCTCGAAGCGGTCGCGCAACGGCTCCTGCCCATCAGCCGCGCCCGCGATCGCCAGCGTCTTGAAGCGCTCCGCGATCGCCTCGTCGATCTGCCCGGCCTTGCGCCCGACGCGCCGCCAGGTGTACTGGCGGACGTACGGCTCGAAGGTGGCCTCCCCTGCGCCGCCGCGCAGTGCGCGGAACACGCCCGGGTGGCGCATCCCGCGGGCGCCCCACGCGTGCACGAGGAGCCAGTACACGAGGGCGCGCTCGTCGCGCCGCCCGGACTGGTCGCCCATCTCGAAGCTCGTGCCCGGCGTGAACGAGACGAAGTTGACCGGGGCGGTGCGCAGCGTGTGCAGCTGTGTCGCGAGGAGGGTCACGCGCGTGGCGTGGTTGAGCCCGGACTGGGCGGTGACGTTGAGCCGGTTGAGGTTCTGGTTCGCGATGTCGGCGTTCGAGCAGATGTAGACGATGTCGACGCGCCCCACCCCGTCGGCGCGCAGGCGGTCGATCGCCTTCGCGACGACGCCGCGGGCCACGAGCGTCTTGCCGAGCCCCACCTCGTCGGCAACGAGGAACCGATGCACCGCGTCGGTATCCACATACAGGCGGCGGAACACGTACTCGACGGTCTTGCGCTGGAACTCCTTGAGCCCGGCGAGGATGGGGGGCGCAATCGGTTCAGGCGCCACGGCGAGCCTCGGCCGCCCGGACCGTCTCCACCGCTCCCCACAGCTCGCGCCACCCGTCCGGCAGGAGCGCTCTGCCCTCGGCGCTGCGCTCCAGCTCCGCCACCACGCGCGCGATGTCGTCGAGGCGGGCGCGCTCCTCCGCGCGTGCGAGCGACCGGAGGAGTGGCTCGAGGACGGCGTTCGGGCCGAGCGTCCCTTCAGAGCGAGCTGCCCCGCCCCAGCTCCCGTCGGCCAGGGCCTCTGCCAGGTCATCGAACGCCGCATCGGACCGGCCGAGCAGGAGGAGGACGAGCCTGATCAAGTCGGCGGGCGAACGGAGCTCGGCCGCCAGAATCCGGTCGAGCCGATCGGCGGGGTCGCCCTGCAGCTCGGCGCGAACGAGGAACGAGCATGCCGCGGCGGGGTCCGCGACAGGCGCTACGTCGACGACGAAGAACGCCGTCAGGGCCGCGAACGAGAGGTCCCACTCGGCGGCCAGGCGCTCGCTGTCGCGCCGCGGCTCGATTGCAAGCCCGGAGCCCAGGGACACCGGGCGGATCGCCAGCGCAGGCGGCCCGTCGTGGCTCACGGCCCAGTCGTCGATCGCCCGCAGGGACCCCGCGCCGAACAGCCGCACGCGGAAGAGGTCGTCCGGGAGCCGCTCGACGTCGGCCGTGAACCGGAGCGAGCCGATCGCCCGCGCCAGGGTGTCCATCTCGCGCTCCGCCACCTCGGCCGCGCTCTCTGGTACCGGCTCCGGGGCAGGGACATGATCGGTGAGGAGGTCCCCGAACCCCAGGGCTCCCTGGCCGGTCGACGTGGTGAGGGACTTCACGCCGTGTGTCGTGTTGCGGCCGCGGAGCTCGACGAGGAACTCGACGTTCGCGTCGAACGCCGCGCGGGTGGCGTTGGCGGAGCCGGTCCAGATCCGCGACCACCACGGCTGGTCGACCACGAAGAGCTTCGCGTGGAGGCCGCGCAGCGCAGCGGAATCGGCATCCGGCGCGTCGTCTGTTGCCGAGCTGACCGCCTCGGCCTGCTCGGCATCGGCATCGAGGACGCAGGTCCGGGTCGCCTGCGCGAGGGCGGCCTGGCCAAGTGCGTCGAGCGTTTCCGGCCGACTGACGACGACGTGCCCGCGCGGCGCCGGGAGGAAGTCGGCGAGGAAGTCGGCGCCGATGAACGGCGAGACGACGAGCCGGCCCCACCCGTCGGCAGGGAACGGCCAGGCGCGCCGCCCGTCGTGCCCGATCGGGCACATCCGGACGAATCCGAGCCCGTCGGGCAGCGGGCCCCAGGCGACCGAGGCGAGCCCCGCCGCGAGGTCCGAGATCGCCTGCCGCCGCTCGTCCGTGACCGGCGCGACGGCGAGTCCGGGCAGCGCCGCGACGAACTCGGCCAGCGGCCGCGAGCGCTCGTCGGGTGCGGTGGTCGCGGTTCCGTCGAGGCGCAGGATCGTGTCCCAGGAGCGATCGAAGGTGAGGTTGCGCGAGAGGCACAGGAAGCGATAGCGGTCCGCCGCGCCCCCGACGAACCGCATCACCCAGATCTTCGGGTGGAAGATGCCGCCCGGGCGGGGTGCGCGCACCGGCACGACGGCGGATTCGAGGTAGGCGAGCGCGGGCCGGAAGGGCGGCACGCGGATCTCGCCGGCCTGAGCGAACACCGTGATGCGCTGCGCGTGCCGACGCACCGCCTCGACGACCGCCACCGGGTTTGCCAGCGGACGCCCGTCGTCGGCCTCGACGTCGAACATGGCGAAGGCAACCGGCGCGAGCAGGAGGGCGTTGAGATCGAGCGTGAACGTGGTGCCGACGGCGCAGTCGAACGTGTAGCCCGGCGGTGGCCGCAGGGCGTCGGTCAGTGGCTGGCGGCGTTCCGGCTCAAGCATCGGGTCGTCCTCGGAGACCGTCCGCGATGTCGACGGCCAGGGTGCGGCCCTCGGCCCACCGATACGTGAGCTCGTAGACCCCGCTCGCACCGTTCCAGCGCTCGAGCGCGCGGCGGTTCTGCAGGCGCGCGAGCGAGCGCTTGAGTCGCCGTTCCCGATCCGCGACGAGCGTGCGGACCGCCGGATCGTCCGGGACAGAGCGGGGCCCCTCGAGCACAGCCGCCATCCACGCGTCGGCGAAGCGCCGGGTGTGTTCGACCCGGCCGGAGGCCAGCGTCTCGACCGTCGCCCAGAGATCGCCGCGGTCCCAGCTGCGGAGGAGCGGAAGCTCGGGCTCCAGGCGATCCGCCACCCACTGGGCATAGCGGGCGCGGTACTCGTCCTCGAGCGACCCGTCGCGCAGTCCGGCCCGGCATGCCGCCTCGGCGAGGGCGATGTTGTAGACGAGCACCGCGCCGTACATGAGGAGGGAGAAGCGACGGGCGAGCTCGACCTCGTGGCGCAGTGGCGCGGGGGCGTCGGCGAGGCCGGGGTGCTGCCACGGAGCCTCCACCCGGTCGAGTCGAGCCCGGTGCATGAGTGTCCACGCGAGCAGCGACTGCGGGGTACTCGTGATCATCCGCTCGCGCAGGAACGCCGCGTCGTCAGCTCGCAGGTGGAAGTCGGTGCGCTGGAAGAGGTCCTCTGGCGCCCCAGGAAGCGCGGGGTGCCAGTTTTGGTGCCCGAGATCGACGAGCTCGCGCTCATCGCCCTCCGCTCGCGAGGGGCCGGCGGCGTAGAAGCCGTCGAGCGACGCATGGTAGCGGGCGATCGACCCGGGCACGAGGCGGATTCCGTGACGCTGCAGGCCGGCCCAGTAGAGGACGGCCGGGGGTCGCAGCAGCTTCTCCCGCGCGTCGATGCCGATCACGCCCTCGGACTCGTCCCCGGCGACCAGGGCGCGGACGAGATCGGCCTGCAACTGGCGGGCTCGCGTGTCCGCTCGGCCGGACGGCGTCCGCTCCGACTCGAGTCGTCGGTAGATCCAGGGCACGAAGAGCCAGTAGCGGGCCCGCGAGTGCAGGGTCGAGGTGCCCGGGAAGAAGCAGTCGGCGAACGCATCGCGCACCACTCCGAGGCCGAGTTCGTCGACGGTGCCCTTCTCGCGAAAGAGTTCCATGACACCGAGCATCGTGCGACGCTCGCGCTCGGAGTAGTCCAGCCACGCGAACGTGCTCGTCATCGTGAGCTGACGCTCGGGGTAGTGGTGCGGGACGTCACAGCCGACCGGGAGGCCGCACCAGCCTCGATTCCGCGGTCCATCTCGGCTTCGACGAGACTCTCAAGGAGCGTCACCGCCTCATCGAGCTCGTCGACGAGTGCTGCCGGGGCCGCGGCGTTGGCACGCAGCGCGAACACCGACTCGCGGTAGTACCAGAGCGTGCCGTCTCGTCTCCCCTTGAACCGGCCCCACAACACCGGACCCTGATCCCGGTAGTCCCGCACGACCGAGCGTGCGTTGTGGAGCTTGTCGGCCGCGAAGACCAGCGCGGTCGAGGCGTCCACGCTCGCGAGATGCGCGAGGTGGGCCGCCTTCCGTACCCGCCAATCTGCCTTCTCTGAGGGGTCCTCGACCGTGGAGTCGGAGCAGGCGAGGACGATGTCCGCCACCCGGTCGCCGAACTCGGCGTGGATGCGCTCGAGGGTGGCCAGGCCACCCTGGTCCTCGACCGTGTCGTGCAGGAGCCCTGCGATCGCCTCGTCCTCGTCGCCGCCGGCCTCGAGCACGAGCGAGGCGACGCCCAACGGATGCGACAGGTAGGGCACGCCGGTCCCCTTGCGCACCTGTCCGTCGTGGAGGCGTGCGGCCAGCGCGACCGCGGCGAGGAGGCGCGCGTCCAACCGGACGTCCGTCATCCGTGCGCTCCGGCGTGGTCGGCGGCGATGGGACGCGTGCGGCCCCTGCGCCTCTCGCTCATGTGTCCCCTCTGGTCCTGTCCCTCGCAAACTATGGTCCAGGACGCACCGAGGATCAAGCCGCGCTGTGCCAGCTTGCGTGGCGCATCAAGGCGATTTGGAGTTCTGCGGTGCCCACCGGCAACGTCGGCTGCACCACGGCTTGTCGCGCCAGCCTCAAACGGCCCACACTCGCGCACATGGAGCTGCCGCTGCGCCTGGCAGGCGCGGTCTGGGGGCATCTCGTCGGCGACGCCGTCGGGGTGCCCTACGAGTTCCTGCCCCCATCCTCGATCGGCGAGGTGCGCTTCGGCGCCCACGGCACCCACGGCCAGCCGCCGGGCACCTGGAGCGACGACGGCGCGTTCACCCTCGCGCTGCTCGACTCGCTGCTCACGACTGGCTTCGATCCGGCGGACCAGGGGCGGCGCTTCCTTGCCTGGCAGGAGCGGGGTGCGTACACCCCCGACGGGGACGGGCCCTTCGACATCGGCAACGCGACGAGCGAGGCGCTGCGCCGCCTGCAGCGTGGGGTAGCCGCGGAGCAGGCCGGTCCTGCGGGCGGGCGGGACAATGGGAACGGCTCGCTCATGCGGATCCTGCCGATCGCCCTGGTCGGCCACACCCTGCCCGAGGCCGAGCTCGTCGCGCAGGCCCATCGCGCCTCGGCGGTGACGCATGGGCATCCCGTGGCCCAGGCGGCCTGCGGGCTGTACGTGTTGCTCGCCCGCGAGCAGGTCCTCGCCGACGAGACCGGGATCGAGCGGGTCGAGGCGCTCGACCGGGCCCGAACGACGCTGCAGGTCGTGCATGACGGCTCATCCGCGTATGCCGCCCACCGCCGGGCCCTGGACACCATCACGGCGTACGCGGGGCGCACGGGTTCGGGCTACGTGGTGGATGCCTTCTGGTCGGCCTGGGACGCCTTTGCCGGCTCCGCCTCCTCCTACCGCGAGACGATCGAGCGCGCGGTCCGCACCGGGCACGACACCGACACCACGGCGGCCATCGCGGGCGGCCTCGCGGGGGCCTGGTTCGGGCTCGACGGGATCCCGCCCGCCTGGCTCGGCGGGATGCGGGGTCAGTCGATCGTCGGGTGGGTGGCCGCGCGGTGGCGCGTGGGCGATGTGCTGATCGGCCGATCACCTTGCCGCCGGCTGCAATGGCGCTTACCGGCGGCTCCTCCCCCGCGTGCGCGGTGCCTCGGCACTGGCCAGAGCGAGCCGTCCGGAGCAGGCACCACCTTCCGGCTGTCGTCGTTCGCGATCGGCTGATCGCACGGTCGCGGCCGGGCAAGGCGGCCGGGCGCGGCACCGCGGCTCGACCGGTCCGCCCTCATTCAGCCGGTCCGCCGTGGCAACGCGGCGGCGCTTCGTGCGCTACCAGGGGCGTGCCGACCCACACAAGTCGGTGCGCGGCGCCGCGGCGCCGGTCGGCCGGCCGGGTGATGGATCGGTGGCTCCGACCCGCGGTCCATGAGGTCCCCGCCGTGGCCCCGACCGTGTGCTCGGTCCCCTGGGCCTGCGACGGGGTCGGGTGCTCGAAGGTGTAGTAGAGGTCTGGAAGGGCGCCCGGAAGTCGCGCACCTTGCCCGCCAGCGTCTGCGGCGCCACGCCCTCCACGAGGACCCGGGTAATCACGTCGGCGATGGCCTCCATCTCGACGGGCCCCATGCCCAGGCGGGACACTTCGATGGGCCCCGCGAGAAGACCGGGATCCGCCTCGGTAACGGGCACCTCAATCATCTCCAACGGCCCGGGAGGATGGACCTCGACGACCGGGCATGGGACTGCTCCGTCGGATCGCCTCGAGGAGGAACCGCCAGTCGTCCGGCGAGCGCGGGCGCGGGTCGGCGACATGGACGTGGGCGAGGATGTCCAGCTCCCAATCGCAGATCTCGCTGCCCCGGGCGCACTCCCGTAGCTCGACCGGGAGCTCCACCGTCGGGGCGCCTGCTGATGGATCGCCGGCTCGAACAATGAGATCGAGCAGCGAGACACCCAGGGCCGCTGCCAGCCGGGAAATGACGATGGCAGACGGACGCGCTCGAGCCCCCGCGTGTTCGAGGTGCCCAATGTAGGCCCTGGACACGCCCGATTCGCGCGCCAGCGACTCGAGAGACAACCCGAGCTCGCGTCGCCGGCTGTGGATGAAGTCGCCTAGCAGCATCGCTTCCCGAGCACGACCGATCGGCGCACTTGCGCGCCGGGCAGGAGGACGGTTACGCTGTGATCTCTGCTATAGCAGAGGATCCAGAGTATATATGAGAGGATTGTCGGTGAGAGGCGTCGTTTGTCAAGGAGATTCCTCGGGCACCGAGGCGCACGGCGCGGGCCGAGGTCGGGCGGCCACGTCGTCGGCGTCGGAGCCGACCTGGCCCATCACGAGCGACACGTAATGCTCGGTGCGACGCGGCAGGGCGCCGTCTCGTGCGGCCCGCGGTGATCC
>JAJYJR010000243.1 GCA_021789355.1 Chloroflexota bacterium
CTTCGCCCTCGGCGCTGGCGCGACCCGGCCGGTGCTTGCGAGTGCCCTCCTCAAACTCTCATCCAGCGCGCAGCTCGGCGCGTTGCCGGGTTTCGCGACGGCGGCGGATCTACGGATCCGGGCCCTGATCGGTGAGTCGACCGGCCTCGAGTCGGATCGCCCCGCGTCGTGGGGACCGGCCTTCGCCGGCGTCGCGTTGGTCCTGGCCTGCGTCCTCCTCGCCCTGCGCTAGCGACCCTGGCGCCGCCTCGTCGACCGCTCCGCACCGGACCTCTCGGCCGGTACATGCTGCGCTGTACTACCGGCGTGTAGCATGTAACCCGTGATCGACGGGCAGGTTCGGGCGGCACGGGTACCGCGATCCGCCGCTGAGCGCCGCGATCGCCTGGCGGGGCTTGTCCGGTTCCTACTGCTGCCCGGATGAGCCACCATCGAGGGCCGCCCTCGTTCGATCGCGAGCGCGCGCGTCGCGCCTGGGACCGCTTCGCCCGGGCTTACGATCCGACGATCCTGTTGCTGGAACGGGGTCTACTCGGTGATGGTCGCCGCTGGCTCGGCGCGCGAGCGACGGGCGACGTTCTCGAGGTGGCTGGTGTCTTTCGGGCGCAAGGCGCTGAGTAGCGGATAGACCCCGCTCGACAGCACGCCCATAGCTGATCCGCTGCGGGAGGGCCCGGCAGCCCGGCTCGCGCGCAGCTACGATCGGCCGAACGGCGCTCGATGGGGTGGGCCGCCGCGATCACAGCGCGAGGAGCCAGCATGACGCTCGGGCAGACCCCCTGCCAGGCCGATCTGTTCCGCAGCACGGCCGACTTCTGCGCCCCGCGGGTGCGGCAGGACTCGATCTACGCCTTGCTCCACCGGGAGTGCTTCGCGCTCTTCCCCGACACGCTATTCGACGATCTGTTCACCGACCTCGGACGGCGCAGCATCCCGCCCCTCATCGTGGCGGTGGTCATGGTCCTGCAGCGGATCGAGGGCTGCTCGGACCGCGAGGCGGTCGAGCGCTTCACCTTCGACGCCCGCTGGAAGTACGCCGCGGGGGGCCTGCCCTTCGACTACCCGGGCTTCGCCCACACCGTGCTCGTCGACATGCGGGCTCGCCTGGCCCGCTCGGAGCGCCCCCGGCGCATCTTCGAGCGGACGCTCGAGGTGGCCCGCGCGGCCGGCCTCGTGGGCGCCCGCCGGGTGCTCGACTCGACGCCCCTCTATGACGCGGTGGCGACGATGGACACCGTCACGCTCGTGCGCTCGGCGATCCGCGGGGTGCTCGCGGTCGCCGACGAGCGGGAGGCGACGCTGCGCCGCGTGCTCCGGCGCGACGACGACTACCGCAGCGCGGGCAAGCCCGCCGCCGACTACGAGGACCCGGCCGCCCGCGAGGCGCTCGTCGACGCCCTCGCCCGCGACGGGTATGCGCTGCTCGGCGCGCTCGAGGGCGAGCGCCTCCCGGTCCCGCTCGCCGAGGCCGCCGCCCTCCTCGCCACGGTCTTGGGCCAGGACCTCGAAGCGGACGGCGAGAGGCGCTTCCGGATCGCCCGCCGGGTGGCCCGCGAGCGGGTCATCAGCACCGTCGATCCCGAGGCCCGCCACGGCCACAAGACGAGCGCCCACGGCTTCGACGGCTACAAGGGCCACCTCGCGCTCGATCCCGACGCCGAGCTCATCACCGCGACCAGCGTGAGCGCCGGCAATGCCGACGACGCCGTTGTGGCCCCCGAGCTGCTCGCCACCGACCTGGCCGGGGACGCGACGGACCCCGACCAGGACGCGGCCCCCGCCGGCCCGCCGCTCACCGTCTACGGCGACGCCGCCTACGGCGCGGGTGAGCTGCTCGAGACGCTCGACGCGGCCGGGGCGGTGAGCCGCTGCAAGGTCCAGCCGCCCTCCGCGCCCGGCGGCCGCTGCAGCAAGGCCGACTTCACGGTCGATCTCGGTGCCCGCACGGTGAGCTGCCCGGCGGGACGGCGCGCGACGCTCCAGCCCCACGGGCGGGTCGCGATCGTGGGCTTCGGCGCGGCCTGCGCGGCATGCCCGCTGGCCGCGCGCTGCACCACGTCCACAGCGGGCCGGACGATCACCGTCGGACCCCACGAGGAGCGGCTCCGCCGCGGCCGGGCGGCCGGGCGCGACCCGGCCTGGCTCGCCGACTACCGGGCCACCCGCCCCAAGATCGAACGCAAGATCGCCCATCTCATGCGCCCTCGCCACGGCGGCCGGCGGGCCCGGGTCCGGGGCAGGCTCAGGGTGGGCGCCGACTTCGCCCTCCTCGCCGCGGCGGTCAACCTGGCCCGCCTCGCGGTGCTCGGGCTCGTCCGGACCGGCCCCGCCTGGGCGGTGCGGGCCACCTGAGCGGGGAGGTGACCGGATCGCGATCCCCCAGGCCGCACGGACCCCTCATCGAGGCGCCCGGGATGCCTCGGCCGAGTTGCCCTGGCCGACCACCAGCTGGGCTGGCGGGGATGAGGTCCGGATCAGCAGATCGGCCGTCTCAGACGGCGCGTTTGACACCAGCCACCGAGGTGGCCATCGGAACCGGGCGCAACGCCCACTACTTCGCCCCGGCGGTCCGCCTGGCGGGCGTGGATGTCAGCCCGCGGATGCTGGCTCGGGCGAAGCGGCGTGCGCTCGCGATCGGGCGGACGGTCGAGCTCGGCGTGGGCGATGCCGAGGCCCTGGAGTTCGCGGACGCGTCATTCGACACGGTCGTGTTCAGCCTCGCGCTGTGCTCGATCCGCGACGACCGAGCGGCGGTCCACGAGGCGATGCGGGTTCTCCGACCCGGCGGTCGGCTCCTGCTCCTCGAGCACGTCCGGAGCCCTCACCGCCTCGTCCGGGTGTTCCAGGCGGGACTCGAGTCGATCACCGTGCGCTCCCTGGGCGACCATCAGCTGCGCGACCCGCGCGCGCACGTCCTGACCGCGGGCTTCGAGCTCGTTACTGCCGAACGGTCGCGTCTGGGGATCGTCGAGCGCCTCGAAGCCCGGAAGCCAGTTCCGTCCCAGAGTCGAACGTGAGGGCCCTCTCTATGAAGGCTGAACTGCTACACTGTTCGTAGTAGATAGCTCCGGGCGCTCGCTGCCTGCTGGTTAGGCGGGCACGACTCGGTCTGACACGGCACCCGAGGTCGACATGGACAGGAAGGCGACTCGTGGCACGACGACGATCCGGTACGCGGCGAGAAACGCCAGACTTCGGTCGGGCCCGGGCTCGCTGCCCGGATCGCGGCCGAATGAGACCAGGGCGAACGCCCGACCGTCGGGGGCGCAGACCGGTCCGCTCGACGCCGTCGAGCCCGAGGCGCTGGTCGTCAGTCACTGGTTCGACCCCGGGCTCGACGGTGAACCATATGCGGCGACCGTCCGTTTGCGGGGACGGCGCGTCGGGAGCCATTCTCCGACCCGGGCAGGCGAAACCTTCGTCCACGAGGAGACGATCGACCACGTGGTGCCCGGCAGTGGCCCCGTGTTGCTCACCTCATGGATCTACGGGCTCGCACCGGGGGAGTGGACCGTCTCGGGCGAGTTGTTCCGACCCGTGAGCCGCGCCCGCCGCGACCGACATACGGCTCGCCCGCCACGATCACCTGGTGGCCGACGCGGGCCTCCTGCTGCCGGCCACGCTGGCCCGCCGCCTGGGCCTCCGGGAGCTCGTCGAGACGCACCTCGACCTCGGTGATCGGCCCGGTCAGGCCAACCGCGGCGACAAGCTGCTGACGCTGGTCCTCTCGGCGCTCGCGGGTGGCGACTGCATCGACGATGCGGATGCGCTCCGGGCGGGCGGCACCGGACGGGTGCTGGGCTTCACGGTGAAGGCGGCGTCCACCCTGGGCACGTTCCTGCGCAGCTTCCGCTGGGGCCACGTCCGCCAGCTCGACGCGGTCAGCCGCCATCTCCTCGCGCGAGCCTGGGCAGCCGGAGCCGGACCCGGTGCCGCTCCCCTCACGATCGATCTCGACTCGACGATCTGCGAGACCTACGGCCTGGCCAAGGAGGGCGGCACCCGCTTCACCCACACCGGGGTCCGGGGCTATCACCCCCTGCTGGCGGTCGCCGCGGGCAGCGGCGAGGTCCTCATGGCCCGTCTCCGCGGCGGCAACGCGAACAGCGGCCGGAGCGCCGGGCACTTCCTGCGCGAGACGATCGGTCGGGTCCGCTCCGCCGGCGCCACGGGCGAGCTCACGATGCGGGCCGACTCTGGGTTCTATGCCCACGCGGTGGTGGCGGTCTGCCGGGCGCTGGGCGTCCGCTTCTCCATCACCATCCGCCAGCACCGCAGCGTCCGCCGCCTGATCGAGGCGATCCCCGAGGACGCCTGGACGCCGATCAGCTACTGGCTCGACGGCGGGGCCGACGTGGCCGAGACCGTCTACACCCCGTTCGCCGCCGAGAAGGACGCGGTCGCGGTCCGGCTCATCGTGCGCCGGGTGAAGCCCACCCCGGGCTCCCAGCTCGCGCTCTTCGCGCTCTACGACTACCACGCGTTCATCACCGACCGTGACGGCGAGACCCTGGTCCTCGAGGCCGATCACCGCCGCCACGCCGAGATCGAGAACGCGATCCGGGACCTCAAGTACGGCGTGGGCTTGAACCACCTCCCGTCGGGGCGGTTCGCCGCCAACGGGGCCTGGCTCGCGGTGCAGGTCATGGCCCACAACCTCGCCCGCTGGACGGCGCGGCTCGGTCTCGGGGCCGGGATCGTCACGGCCAAGACCCTTCGCCGGCGGTTGTTTGGCCTCGTCGGCCGGCTCACCCGCTCGGCCCGCCGGGTCACCCTCCATCTGCCGGCCCGCTGGCCCTGGGCCGCCGCGTTCACGGCCGCTCTCGCGCGGCTCCGGGCGATCCCGCCGCTCGCCTGACCGGGCGCTCGCCATTCGTCTGCCGCCCCGTGGTTGGCGGGAGCATGCCCGCGACCACCCACCGGCGCCGTCTCAGAGCTTCGTTCGCGTCGATCTCGTCGCGGATCGTCGCCCACCGGATGATCGATCGCCCCATCAGCCGATCCGACGGCCGTTTCGTCCTCCGTCGAGCAGCTCACGCCGGAACATCGGTGGAGTAGGCGGCTGGCGCGGTGCCGTCGGGCTGGCGAGCGTTCCTCGGGAGTTCCGTCCCGACGCGTAGGTCGCCAGAGCCCCGGCTCCGTTTCCAGCCGCCCCTCATCGAACCGGACGTAAGGTTCTCCCTCATCCGGCTCTCCGACGGTCTCTGCTCCTCGGGCATTCGCGGTCGGTTCAAGCTGAGATGCCCCCAGACAGGCGGTACAGCCCGAGACCCTGCCACCAGCGCGGATCACGGCAGACCTGCCAGGGAGAGATCCCCCGGCGGCGCCGCTTCTTGCTGACGAACAGGGCGACCCGCAGCCGCACGTAGTGGTCGACCTGGGACATCTGGCGGCCGTTGCCCGGCCGCCGGAAGTACGCGCCCCAGCCCCGCAGGATGGGGTTCAACTCGGCGACGATCTCCTCGACCGGCAGGTGGAGTCGGCTCCGCGGGGCGGTCA
The DNA here is from genome assembly GCA_021789355.1 of Chloroflexota bacterium. Next base: position 5,500 of record JAJYJR010000243.1, read on the forward strand.
CCGCCTTGATCTTGGCCCGGACGGACTTCTGTGCCCGCTGGCTGGGCCAGGTCTTGGTCGCCCAGCGCCCGGGGCGCCGGACCATCGGTGTTCGCCGGAAGTGGAAGCCGAGAAAGTCGAACCCGTCGGTGCCGTCGGTCAGGCCGACCACCCGGGTCTTGTCCGGATGAGCCGCCAGCTTCAGGCGCCCGAGGGCATCGACCAGCCAGCGATGGACCAGCTCCGCCTCCGCCTCGCTCCCACACAGGACAACGAGATCGTCAGCGTAGCGGACCATCTGGCCCAGGTGTGCCGCCTCGGCCTCCCACAGCGCATCGAGGGCGTGGAGATAGACGTTGGCGAGCAGGGGTGAGATCACCCCACCCTGGGGCACCCCCGCGACGGACGAGCGGACCACGCCCGCCTCCATCACCCCAGCGCCGAGCCACTGGCGGATGAGCTTCAGGACCCGCCGATCGGAGATACGGCGGGCGACCAGCTCGAGCAGCAGCTCGTGGTCAAGGGTGTCGAAGAAGGCGCGGATGTCGAGCTCGACCACCCAGTGATGCCCGGCCTCGATCGAGCTCCGCACCGCGTCCACGGCCCGGTGGGCCGAACGCTTCGGCCGGAACCCATACGAGAGCGGCAGGAAGTCCGCCTCGAAGATGGGTTCCAGCACCAGCCGCGTGGAGGCTTGGAGGACCCGATCACGGACCCGGGGAATGCCGAGTGGTCGACGGCTCACGCCGTCCGCCTTGGGGACATACACCCGCCGGACCGGCGCAGGCCGGTATCGGTGGGTCTCCAGCTGCACCCGCAGCTCGTCGAGCATCCGAGCCACGCCGTAGGTCTCGACCTCGGCGATCGTCTGGCCGTCGATGCCGGCGGCGCCACGGTTGGCACGCACCTGCTCCCAGGCACGCGCGAGGACATCGGGCCGAGCGATCCGATCGTACAGGGCATGGAAGCGCCGCTGCGGCGACCGCTTGGCCGCGAGATAGAGCTGGCGTTGGAGGTGGCGGACTTTGTCTATGGGGTGGTTGGCGTCTGCCATGCCCTCATCCGTGACTCCGCGTCCAGCACGACCGAAGTGCCCAGCCTTCCCTCACCGCCGGTTGTGCTGTCCGGCGGATCAAGCGGTACTACGCCGGGCCCCGACTCCCTCTGCCCCGCCGCCGACTTCGGCTCATCGCCTTATACGGTGACTCGCTGCCGGCTCCCCGACCGAGGGACCCGGCGGACAGGAGGGCCTCCCCTGTTGACTCGACCACCTTCCGGACATGCCACGACCCCTACACCGGGGAGTGCCGGACGCGCTCCAGGTTCTCAACGTGTCAACAACGCCCGGCTGCTGGCTTCGCCAAATCCACCGAGGCTCGCCACTCCCGCCTTACCCTTTCGATGCGGCAGTCTTCGCGTGACGCTGCGGCCTGTCCGGTTGCCACCTCCTTGCGAGGCATGAACGTGGCGCTTCAACGCCGGGATCTCGCCCGACGCCGGCCACTTGCTACGGGGCTTCCTGGCAGTTACCCCGGCGGGACTTCCACCCGCTGGTGATCGAGCCCTTGGCAGGGCACACGTGGATTCGGGCTAAGTCATAAATGGCCGGCTCGGGCCGGGGTGGGTGCCCGGCCAGGAGGTACGTGAGATGTGTCCGTGCTGTCAGGACGAGGCGTGGGGACCGCGGCGAGCCGCCTTCGGAGGACCGCCCTGGGCCTGGACGGGACCGTCGCAGACATGGGTCGGGCCGTGGGCAGCGGGACCGTGGTGGCGGTCCCGTCCGCGCCGCGAGGACCTCGAGGAAGCGAAGCGAGAGCTCGAGGAGCACCTCGCCGAGGTGAACGAAGAACTCAGCCGCGGGAGCGGCGGATGATCCCGCCGCTCCGGAAAGGAGACCAACCATGACGACGAGGGACGACGGTCAGTGCCGTTGCTGGAGCCGCTACCAGTGGGCCTCGGTGTTTCCGATCCCCGACGAGCCCGACGAGCCGACCTGGGACCTGAGCCAATGGCCGGGTGACCAGGGCTCGGGCAGGGTGCCGCGCCGGGTCGAGCGGTGCAACCTGGACACCGCCGGTGGCTTCAGTGGGTTCGGACACAACCCGGGCGGCGGCCGACGCTGGGCGCCCGTCCATTGAGCGGAGGGCGACGGCGATGGTCGCTCGCATGACCGCGCGCATGGGAGCCGGACCAGGCGCGAGCGCCGGGAGCGGCCGATGAACGAGCCCGCCGTCGGCACGCCGATGCCCGCGGGTCAGGCCGAGCCGGGCGTGATCCGGCTTGGCCTCCGGGCGAACCTGCCGCAGTTCAGTCTGCTCGTGGGCGTCGTGGCGCTCGTGGGCGGCATGATCGGCCAGGAGCGGACGGTGCTGCCGCTGCTCGCCACGCAGGTCTTCGGGCTCGAGGCGTTCACGGCCGCCATCACGTTCATCGTCGCCTTCAGCGTGGTGAAGGCGGCCACGAACTTCTTCGCCGGGACGCTGTCGGATCGCTTCGGCCGCAAGCCGGTCCTCGTCGTCGGCTGGCTCGTCGGCCTGCCGGTGCCGCTGCTGCTGATGTGGGCGCCCGCCTGGAGCTGGATCGTGCTGGCCAACGTCCTGCTCGGCGTGAACCAGGGCTTGACGTGGTCGACCACCGTGATCATGAAGATCGACCTCGTGGGGCCCGAGCGGCGCGGCCTGGCGATGGGCCTCAACGAGGCCGCCGGCTATGGCGCCGTCGCCGTGACCGCGCTCGCCACGGGCCTCATCGCCGAGTCGGCGGGGCTGCGCCCGGCACCCTTCTTCCTGGGCCTGGCGTACGCCGGGCTGGGTCTCGGGATCTCGACGCTCTTCGTGCGCGAGACCCACGGCCATG
>JAJYJR010000244.1 GCA_021789355.1 Chloroflexota bacterium
CGGCCCTTCCGCTGCCGGCCGCCCTTCAGCCCGAGCTGGTGGCCGCCAACGTAGGAGCCGTCCATCTCGACGAGGCCGCCGATCTGCGTGCGGTTCGCAGAGAGGGATCCGGAGCGGGCCGTGTACCGAATCCCGAGGGCACGGCCGTGAGCGAGATCTCGCTCCCCCATCCCGGGCGATCGCGTGAATGGCTGAAGGTGGCGCCCGTGGAAGGCCAGGGCCTATGTCACACCCACCGACCCAAGCGTCCCCGTGTGGGCCGGCGACACGGAACTGGTCACACTCGTCGGTGCGGATCGCTGGCTCGCGCGAGCCGGCTGATCTGACGCCCATAACCGAGGTCGCAGCCCCGGACTCGCATGCGGATTGGGATCACCCCAAAATGGCAGGGTGACCCTGTCGGGGACCACCGTCCGAACCCCCGCGCTTGAAATCGCATACGAGGCGAGCGGGCCGGAGACCGGCACGCCGCTCGTTCTGCTCCACGGCTTCCCCGACGACATGCGCGCCTATGACGCGACGCGCGAGGCGGTGCGGCTGTGAGTCGGAGCGGTTCCGGGTTCGTTGGTCGCTCCAGAGAGCTCGAGGCGTTGCGCGCCCTCGGGTCGCTCGCCGCGAGCGGGCGAGCTGCAGGAGCGGTTGTCGTTGCTGAACCCGGGCTGGGCAAGTCGCGGCTCCTGGGGGAGGCCGTGTCGCGGATCCCGATGCCGGTCCTTCGCGTGCAGGGCTATGAGCCGGGGCGCGAGATCGCCTTCGCAGCGGCCGGCGGCCTCCTCCGCGAGTTGTCGCGCGCTCCGGCGGCCGGCGGCCGGCTCGAGGCACTGCTCGTCGGCGACACCGGCGCCTCTGGCGCCTTCGAGACCGTACGGCTCTTCGAGGTCGCGTTCCGCTGCCTCGCCGAGCTCGCCCCGCTCGCCATCCTCGCCGACGACCTGCAGTGGGCGGACACGGAGACGCTCGCCCTCCTCGAGTACATCGTCACGGCGACCCGGGCCGGCCACGTGCCGTTTCTCCTCCTCTGCGCCAGTCGCCCCTGGGAGGCGCTCGAACCGTTCGCCGGGAGCCTGGGTGACCTGCTGGCGGCCGAGTGCTTCCGGCGCATCGAGCTGGGTCCGCTGGAGCAGGCCGAGGGGATCGAGCTCGCCTCACAGCTCGCGCCCCACCTGAGCCACGATGCCGCCGAGCAACTGTGGCGCCTGGCCCATGGGTCGCCGTTCTGGCTGGCTGCGCTAGCGACCGGGAGCGGCGGCGGGCCCGACCCGGGGCAGCTGGTCCGCAGCCGCTCCTCGGGTCTCGCGGTCGATGCCGGTCGCCTCTTCGCCCTGCTGCTCGTGGCCGGCGAGCCGCTGGCGCTCACGGACCTCGCGGAGATCCTCGGATGGCCCGAGGAGCGCACGCGCCTGGCGGCCCGGAGCCTGGTGACCCGCGGGCTCGGACTCATCAACGGCACGCTTCGGGTTGCCCATGACCTCATCCGCGAGTCGGCCGTCATCGAACTGCCGGAGACCGAGCGCCGTGGGCTGCACCGTCGGCTTGCCGAGTGGCTGGAAGACTCGTCGGGCGAGGACGTACGAGGGCTGTCGCGCGCGCTCGACCATCGACTCGCGGCCGGGTTGCCGGCCGGCGAGCTGGCGCTGCGCATCGCCAGCTCCCCGCAGCGGCGGCTGCTCGGCGGCGAGGGCCTCGCGACGCTGGCGGGCATCGCGGACGCGGCTTCCGACAACGTGGGGACATCCCTGCGGCGCGCCGTCGCGCGGCTGGCGAGCGAGCTCGGCCAATGGGACGTGGCCGTGGCGCGCTGGGCCGAGCTGGCCGACCGCCTCCCCGGCGATGTCGAGCGCGCCGACGCGGCACTCGCCGCCGCGACGGCGGCCTTCCGGCTCGGTCGACCCGCCGACGTCCACGCGTTTGCCCATCGCGCCCGAGCAGCTGGCGGGGCAGACCCTCGCGTCGTGATCGAGGCCGACTGCCGGGATGTCCAGGCCCTCAACTGGCTCGAGGGTCGACCGGCCGCCGCGGAGCCGCTCATAGACCGAGCGATCGCAGCCGCCGAGTCGCTCGTCGAGCAGGCGGGCGGCATGGGCTTCCTCGGCGACGCGGCCTGCGACGCCTACGTCGGGGCGGTTCGCACAAGGCTCGACGCCGCCATCCGCCGGGCTGATGCCGAGATGGTTGCCACCTGCGCCGATCTCATCCAGAAGGCGGCCCGTGACCCCGCCGAGGTGCTCGCGGCAGCCTCCGACGCGATCTTCTCGATGCTCCAGTTCGAAGGCCTGCCGGGACCCGCAGAGCCACGAGCACATCGGGCGCTCGAGGAGGCGCGGCGGCTCACGCTGCCCAGCCTGGAGGTCGAGGCGACGCACTGGGCGGGCTGGATCGCGCAGCACCGAGGGCGCCTCGACGAAGCCAGTGAATTGATGCGGCAGGCAGTCGCCCTTGGCGAGCGCGTCGGGCCTCCGCGTCGGTTCACACTCACGCAGCTGCGAGCGGTCGCGCACAGCATCGAGGCGAGTCGCGGCAACTGGCGGAAGGCCGTCGCAGCGATCGAGCAGGCGATGGCCGCCGAGCCCAACCCGCACTTCCGCCTCATCATCCGCATGCTCCACGTCTGGCTGCTGGGCCGGTTCGCAGCCCCCGGATCGGCCCGGCTCGAGGCGGTGCTGGAAGCATTTGAGCCGGATGTCGAGGCAGCCGACTGCGGGCGCTGCCACTGGGAGTCGGTCCTGCACGGGGCCGAGGCCGCCGCCCGGCTCGGCAAGCTCGAGCTGGCTGATGCATTGCTCGAGCAGTGGGACGCCGCGCAGCCGCAGCCGCGCCCGGGTCCGGCAGCCCGTCGGACCTACGTGGCCGCGCTCGTCGCCGCATCGCGAGACCCGGCGGCCGGCCTGTCGTTGTTCGACGACGCGGCCGGTCTCGCCGAGGCGGCGGGGCACGCGCTCATGCGGCTCTGGATCGAACTCGACCGCGCGGTCGCCCTCGCAAGCATCGACCAGGCGAGCGCGGTGGCCGCGCTCAAGGGTGTCGCCCTCCAGGCCGAGGCGATGGGAGCGCTGAGCGAGCGCCAGCTCGCCATCCGCGAGCTTCGAGCACTTGGTGTGCGCACCTGGCGGCGCGGGCGGACGGCTGAGGCGGGCGAGCTCACCGGTCGCGAGCGCGAGATCGCCGAGCTGGTCGCTGCGGGAGCGACCAACCCGGAGATCGCGCAGACGCTGTTCGTGTCTCGCAAGACCGTCGAGCGCCACGTCTCGAACATCCTGGCCAGGCTCGGCGCCCGCAATCGCGCCGAGCTCGCCGCGCTGCTGGCGCGAAAAGGCGAGGGAGTTGCCCGATGATCGCCTGCCCGGAGCCCCGTAGCGTGCCCGAGCGATGGGGCTGCTGGTCGTGCTCGTACCCGCCGATCACGACGACCTGACGCTCGGCCCGCCCGCCGTCGAGGCGCTCGCCCGCCTCGGGGTGACCAGCGTCTCGCTCGCCCGGGACGATCAGACCACCGCCGTCATCCTCGAGGGCTGGGCATTCGACGCTGGCCGTCCGCACGCGGCGCTGTCCGCGTTCGGAACGACCTCGGGCGAGGCGCGGACGCTGCGACCGATCGGGCAGATGGCGGTCACGGCCGCCGCGACCGAAGGAGAGGTTCTGGAATGAAGCAAATCGCACTGGCACTTGGGCTGATCGCCGCGCTGGCCTTCGCCGGGACTGCGGCGGCGGCCGACCCGCCGACAACGCCGAACGGGTACGCCGGCGCCCTGAACATGGCCAACGACAACGCCCTGCCGGGCATGCTGAACGCGATGTCCCTCGACAACGCCAACGGCAACGCCGGCATGTACTGCGCCGTGTACATCACGAACGGCATTGCCGCGCCGGGCAGCTGCCACTAGGACGGTTGGAGATGAGCCATGCGGGGAGTCGATTGCGTCGCACCGAACTGTGCGCACCTTCACGCCGAGAGCGATGAGGAGCTCGTGCAGGAAGCGATGCGCCGTGATCGGTCCCGATCGCTGGCTCGCGCGGGCCGGATGAATTCAGGCTAAGCCCGGATCCACCGAAGTCCTGACCTGATTCACGATCCGGGACACGCAAACAGGTGCTCTTCCGAACGGGAATGATGGCGTTGCGAAACACCCATCAGCCCCAAACCAGAGGAGCACCTGCCAGATGCGATCTTCCCACAGCCTCGACCGCCTCGGCACCGCGTTCGACGGGACGCAACTCGTGGCCGACGCTGGCCTCCTGCTGCCGGCCACGCTGACCCGGCACCTGGGACTGCGGGAGCTCGTCGATACCCACGTTGACCTCGGCAAGGCGCCGGGTGCGCCCAACGCCGGCGACAAGCTCAGCACGCTCGTGATGTCCGCGCTCGCGGGCGGCGACTCGATCGACGACGTGAATGCCCTGCGGGCTGGTGGCACGGGTCGCGTCCTCGGGTTCAGCCTCAAGGCGGCGTCGACCCTCGGCACGTTCCTGCGGAGCTTCCGCTGGGGCCATGTCCGCCAGCTCGATGCGGTCGGCCGCCATCTCCTCGGGAGGGCCTGGGCGGCCGGTGCCGGACCCGGTTCCGCGCCCTTCACGATCGACCTCGACTCGACGATCTGCGAGACGTACGGCCTCAAGAAAGAGGGTGCCCTGCACCACGGGTACACCAAGGTGCGCGGCTATCACCCGCTCCTCGCGGTCGCGGCAGGGACCGGCGACGTGCTCATGGCGAGACTGCGCGAGGTCCGGACCAACACCGTCCGGGGCGCCGCCCACTTCCTGCGCGAGACGATCGGGCGGGTCCGCGGAGCAGGCGCGACTGGACAGTTCACCATGCGTGCGGACTCGGGGTTCTATGCCCACGCCGTCGTCGCGACGTGCCGGACGATGGATGTCCGCTTCTCCATCACGATCCGGATGAGCCCGGTGCTCCACGCCCTCATCGCGGCGATCCCGGAGGCTGCCTGGACCCCGATCCCGTACTGGATCGATGGCGGGACCGACGTGGCCGAGACGACGTACATCCCGTTCGCCGACCGCAAGGACGCGAAGCCGGTCCGCCTGATCGTCCGCCGCGTCCGGCCGACACCCGGGTCCCAGCTCGCCCTCTTCACGCTCTACGACTATCACGCCTTCATCACCGACCGTGATGGGGAGATGCTCGAGCTCAAGGCCGACCACCGCCGGCATGCCGAGATCGAGAACGCGATCCGCGATCTCAAGTACGGGATGGGATTGAACCACCAGCCGTCGGGCAAGTTCGCCGCAAACGGCGCCTGGCTCGCGGTCCAGGTCATGGCGCACAACCTCGCCCGCTGGACCGCACGGATCGGTCTGGGGGCCGGGATCGTCACCGCGAAGACCCTCCGCCGGCGGCTGTTCGGCTTGGTCGGGCGCCTCACCCGGAGTGCGAGGCGCCTCACCCTCCACCTGCCGGCGGGCTGGCCCTGGGCCGCCGAGTTCACCTCTGCCCTCGCACGGTTCCGGGCCCTCCCCCTGCTCGCATGACCGTCGCGCCCTCCCGTGTCGGCGCTCCGGGGCCGGCGTCAGCCTGTGCAGAAATCGGACGCGATCGATCCGAGAGGCCGCGCGAGCCACGGTCGGCCGTCACTCTACCGTCGCTCAACCAGTCAGCAACACGTTGATGGCCCTGACGGGTCGCGAGGGCCTTCACCGGGCCTCGTCAGGCGGGCAGGCGGTCGGCTTCGGTGGATCCGGGTTTAGGGAGAATGGGTCTCTTGGCTCTTGTCTTCGTCGACGGTCGTGATTTCACTGACGTCGGACAGGGGCCAGGGAATGCAGACCACGTCTGAGTTCGAACGCGTGGGTCTCGGCGGCGTGGGTCCGCGGGCTCGCCGCGGCGCCGGTCGGCGGCAGCCAGGGGCGGCGAGGTGGTTAGACGAGCCCATCACCCGGAGAAGGTTCCTTACTCGAGCAGCGGCGCTCGGGCTGTCGGGGTCCGTCGCCGGTATGCTCCTTGCCGCGTGTGAACGGGCCGCCCGAACGAGCCCGTCTCCTGGCGTCTCCGCCGGGCCAGGATCGACGATGTCGCCGCCAGAGGGCTCGCCGGCCATCTACCCGACGCCGACCGCCGCGAGCTACGGCCCAATGCTCGACGCGAGCGAGCTCGTCACGGTCGACGCGCCGGCCGCCACCACGGCGTTGCTCGCCGAGCTCGCCACTGAGCGAGCCATCCCGCTGGGAGCCGAGGCGGCGACCGGCCGCCGTCAGGCGCGGCTCACCGTGTCGATCGACAAGGCGGCGTACAAGACCCAGGCCTATCGACTGGAGGTCACGGCCGGCGACGACGGGCCGACGGTGTCCGTGCGGGCCGGTGATGAGGCCGGTGCGTACTACGGTCTGCTGTCGCTCGCGCAGCTCGTCGACACCACCGGCGCGACGATGCGAATGCGGGCGGCGACGATCGACGACGCACCGGGCTTCACTCGGCGAGGGGCGATCCTGGACCCGGCGCCGACCACCGGGGTCAGCACGCCCGAATCCCGGACCGAGCTGCTCGATCGGGTCCGCTTCGGGGTGCAGTACAAGCTCAACTTCGTCGATCTGCCCCGGACGCCGTGGCCTGAGCTGGTCCGCTATTGCGAGGACCATTTCGTCGAGCTGATGTTCGCCTTCGGCTACCGGGACGCGTTGACGACGGACCCGAGGCAGCGGTCGAAGGACATCCTGGCTGCCCAGCTCGACGCCGGGGCACGGAGCATCTCGCTCGCCTGGGATGACATCCCGACGACGGATCCTGAAGCACTGGCGAAACGGCATGCCGAGGTCTTTGGCGACCTCTATGCCTTCCTTCGATCGCGTGACCCCGGGGTCCGTGTCTCGACCGTCCTGCCGCCGTACGGCGGCATCCCGGGTGAGCGTCTCGTAGGCTCGGAGGCGGGCGAGGGTGAGCGCTACCTCGCGCTGATGAAGGCGGCGCTCCCCGACGACGTCCGGGTCTTCTGGACCGGCGACGGCGGGGTCTTCTCGGCCAGGGTCACGACCGCCGGGGCGCAGCAGTACGCCGACGCCATCGGGCACGAGATCGCCCTGTGGGACAACGATGCAATCCGCTTCTCACAGGGGCGCCTGCCGTGCAGCGGGCGTGCGGCGGACCTCGCCACGGTCGTGCCGACCTATATGGGCAACCTCGTCGGCGACTCGCTTTGGAGTGGGACGAATGGCGAGTTCGCCCTGCTCACCTCGTTGTTCTATACGTGGAACCCGGTCGCCTACGACGCCGCAGCGGGTGGGGCCGCCGCGGAGCAGATCCTCGCGATACGAGGCGGGGCAGCCGGCTAACGCCCCAGGGGGCCGCCCGCGCTCGGTCGCGGGCTCGTCGATGGCGTCGCGGAGCGACGGAGCGCCGCCTGGCGGTCGGGATGAGGTACAGCTTGAGAGTCCGCAACGCGGACGCGGTCGGAGCGCGCTCGGCCAGCGAGGCCACCGTTGATCCGATGGTTTCGCACTGAGGGGCCATTTGCTGCGAGCTCCCGGTCGAGTGCGGCCTCCACGGCATCCGATTCGTCATCAGCGTGACCACCGTGGCCTCGCGAAGGCCGTCCACCAGCAACGTCACCGAGCACGAAGCGGTGGCCGGGCGCTGCTCATGGCGAGTTGGTCGTGGATCCGGTCGGCAGATCGAGCACGTCTTCGCCCAGCTCCGCCGCTTGCGCCGTCTGGCACGGTGCTACGAGGGCAGCCGGCCAGTGCTCGGGCCTGGCTGGCCGTCGCCTCGGTCGGGCTCCTCGCCACCCGCATCACTTGAACGATCCACAGGCCCTTGGTTCGCCCCGGACAAAGTCCTGACCGGTCCTGGTCACCGTGCCGGGGCCGGCGACTCGTCGGCTGCCTGGCTCAGGATCGCGGTGGCGGCCTGGGCGGAAAGCTCCTCGAGTTCGTGGAGGATCGCCTCGGCCCGGTGGCGCTCGGCGATCCAGCCCCCGTAGAGCTCCGCATCGCGCTCGCTCAGGCGGCGGGTCCGGGTCGTGCCGCCGGCTGAGCGACTCAACTGCCAGTAGGGACCATGCCGGCGGGCCGGGTCGGTCCGGCAATGACAGCCCTTCGATGAGCAGGTCGTCATCGCGGCGACGACGCTCCCCCGAGCGATGAAGCCGATCTCGGCAAGGTGCGCGGCGAGCGCCCGATAGCGCGCCTCGAGCTCGGCAAGGCGGGCCGATGGCGCGGGGTCCGTCGTCTCCACCTGCGCAGGCACCTCTCGTGACTGACTTGGACCTAGTACTACAACGCCAGTTATTGACGAGCTGAGCCAGTAGGTCTACGGTGGCCTTCCGAGCGGGCCACCCGCGCGGTCGATCGCTCCCTCATGGTGGTCCGCGCGGAGGGTCG
>JAJYJR010000245.1 GCA_021789355.1 Chloroflexota bacterium
CGGAGCGAGGGCAGCGGGCGCAGGACGGCGTGCTCCGTTGCGAGGCGATCGGCCGGGATCGCGGCGATCTCGGAGTGGACCTTGGCGTTCACCTCGGCGCACCAGGCCCGGGCCGCCTCGTTGGCCTCCTCGAGCGTCGGCCAGCCGCCCGCCGGGATCATCAGGTCGCGCTTGGCGTACCCCACCAGGTGCTCGACCATGCCCTTGGACTCGGGATCGGCGGCCTCGCAGAAGTCGGGCCGGAAGCCATAGTGGGCGGCGAAGGCGACGTAGCCTGGCGCCGGGACGACGACGTTGGCGACGACGCCGCCCTTCAAGCAGCCCATCCGGTCGGCGAGCACGACCGCGGGCACGCCGCCCAGCGCCTCGAAGCACTCCGCGAGCAGGCGCAGCGTCGTCGGCTGGTCCTCTCTCGCGGCGAAGCGGACGAACCGGACCCTGGACCAGGCGAGCACGGCACAGAAGACGTGGACGCCGGCCTCCATGCCCCAGTCGATGACGAGGTGCTCGCCAGGCACCGGCGCCCATGGCCGGTACACGCGGCGCTCGCGGCGATGGGCCGCCCGCGCGGTCGCGACCGCCCGGCGCAGGTTCCGGATCGAGCCCCGGTATCCGGCCGCCTGGCAGAGCGGCAGGAGGCGCTTGGCGCTCATCCGCCCGTCGGTGGCGCGCAGCTTCTCGGCGATGAGGTCGAGGTACGGGTCGGTCGCCTTGGGGCGTTCCGGTCGGTCGACGGTCGGTGGCTGCATGGCCCGCTCGACGACCCGCCGGACCGTCTTGTGGGTGGTCCCGCAGAGCTCCGCGGCAGCCCGGAAGCTGCCCAGCTCCTTGTACGCGGACAGGATGTCCAACTGCTCCCTCGCGGTCTTCACAATGGAGGGTCCCTCGGGGTTGCCGGTGACGGGGTGGAACACCGTCAATGTGCAATCCCGGGGGACTCCCAGGTGCTGTGGATCAGTCGAGGGTGGGGACTTCTACGTGGCCGCCAGTGGGGACTTTCTCATGGCCGCGGACAAGTACAGTCCCATCGGCGCTTCATCTACATCCTCGCCGTTCGTCGCGACCCGGAAGTCAGCGGGGGCCGGCGGGTCCTTCGGCAGCTCGGTGAGCAGTAAGGCCGCCATCGGCCGACGGTAGAAGGTCGAGAGCTCGCGCTGCGAGGCGAACGTCGGATGCTCTGCTCCGTCCTCCCAGGCCTCGACGAGGGCGACATTGACGCTGAGCCGGTCGGCCGCCTCCTGACGCCCGATGCCGACCGACTCGCGCGCCCAGCGCATTACGCGGGGATTGACCGGAACGGTGACGCTCATGGCGCGAAGTATGCGCGGCGGCCGTGGGCCCGACGTCCTGGCCGGCGCGGGATCCCGCGCATGGGGCGCATCAGAAGTCCTCATCGGGCGGCATGCCGCCGCCTGGGATTCGCGGACTTGGCTCTGGTGGCACTCTTCACGGTTCCAGAGTGCAACCCGTGCCATGACACCTCCCATGGCACGGAGGTCCTGTCTTGGGGCTAAAACGCTGTCGACGCACACCGGCCAGTGGCTGCCAACATCAGCCGCTCCCAGCTGTAACACTCGATCGCATGCTCCACATAGGGACGGAGCGACGCGACGTTATGCCCCGACGCTGGCCTCGGTGAGGAGAGGGGGACGATGCCTTCCCTTGACCATTGACCTATCATCAGACAACCAGACATGCGAATGCGGTCTCTCCCCCCCACGCGTTCGCTCGCCGCCCGTGCGGCGGAGGATCTGCGCACGGCGATCCGGGACGGACTTCTTGGGGTCGAGGGACGCCTCCCGTCCGAGCCCACGCTGGCCGCAGAGCTCCGGGTGAGCCGGGCGACCCTGCGACATGCGATCTCAATCCTCGAGGAGGAGGGGCTCGTCAGTCGTCGGCAGGGAACTGGGACCTTCGTCGTCGAGCAAGTACGGCAGCTCCGTAACAACCTCAACGCGAACTTCGGAGTCACCGACTTGATCGAAGCCGCCGGCTGGGAACCCGGGACCAGGTCCTTTTCGATATCAGAGACGGTCGCTGATCGCGTGACGGCTGCGCGTCTGGGCGTGCCTCCCCGGAGTCATGTTGTCGAGGTACGCCGCGTTCGGCTCGCCGACGACCGACCGGTGGCGTTTACAGTCGACGTGACTCCCTCCGTCCTCCTCAAGGACCATGGCCTTGACGTCGAGTCCTTGGAGGGGCTGCTGGCCGACCGGCAATCCCTCTACCGGGTGCTCGAGGACCGTGGCGTAGTCGTCCACCACGGCGTGGCCACCATCCGTCCTGCGGTCGCGAGCCCGGAGCAGGCACGGCTGCTAGATCTTGCCGATGGAGCACTGCTGCTGCTCCTCGACCAGGTGGACTACACGGCTGACGGCGAGGCCGTGGTGTTGTCCGAGGAGTTCCACGTCGCAGACGTGCTCTCCGTCCAGGTCTATCGAAAGGGCCCGGGAGCGCGCGGATAGGCGCCACCAGGAGAGGAGGCTCGTCTGGACCAATCCAGCTATCGAAAGGTCACCCGCACGCCGAACGCTGATGCAGAGCCCGCTCCAATCAGCGGGACATGAGCAGGAGGGGTCCAGGAATGAGTGCGCAGGCCCCGGGTCTGAGGCGCAACGCCATCGGTCTCCCGGAGGTCCTCTTTCAGGGGATCACCCATATCGCTCCCGCTGCAGGGCTGATCTTCACGCTGCCATTCATCGCGTCCTACACGGGCGCGGCGATGCCGGTGGCGCTGGTCCTGTCGCTGATCGTCTGCCTGATGATCGCCTCCACAGTCGCTGAGTTTGCCAAGTACCTCCCCTCGAGCGGGGGCTACTTCACCTTCGTCTCGCGGGGCCTCGGTCCGGTCCTGGGCTTCATCACGGCGTGGAGCTACTTTGCCTACGACCCGCTCGGCGGCGCGGCCAACCTCGGCATTCTCTCCGGAATCGGTGAGAGCTTCATCCACGAGAAGCTTGCGCTTGACATCCCCTGGTGGATCCTCGCGCTCGTGGGTGTGGCGATCGTCTGGTCGCTCACCTACTTCGGGATCCGGATGTCGGGTCGCTCGCTCGTCGTGCTCGGGTCGATCGAGCTCGTGATCATGATCGCTCTCGGCATCGCGCTCTTCGTCTCGCCCGCCCCGAGCGCGTCGGTAGGAGCGACCCTCAACCCGTCGTCGGCACCGACGGGGGTCCAGGGCATCCTCTACGGAATGGTCTTCTCGATCCTCGCGATCAGCGGTTTTGAGGCGGTGGCCCCTCTGGCCGAGGAGACTCGCGAGCCGTCCAAGGTCGCCACCAAGGCGATCCTGGGCTCGCTCTTGATCGTCGGGATCTACTACATCGTGATGGCGGTTGCCGTCGCGGTCGGGTGGGGAACCGACAAGATGGGCGACTTCTCGAGCGCCACGAACCCCTTCTTCACCCTGGCCGACCGGGTGTTCGGTATCGGCAGCTGGCTCGTCTTCCTTGCCCTGATCAACAGCGCGCTTGCTGTCTCGATCGCCGCGATGAACGCAGGCACCCGGGTCATGTACGCGATGTCGCGCATCGGCATGTTGCCGGCTTGGCTGGGCGTCATCCATCCCGAGCACCGGACTCCGACCAACGCGATCAACTTTCAGACGGTCGTCACCGTCGTCCTGATCATCGGCATCGGCGTCTGGCAGAGCCCGGCGAATGTGTACGGTTGGCTCGGCGCGATCATCACAGTGGGCATCATCGTGATGTACTCGCTTGCGAACATCTCGCTCTATCGATTCATGCGAGCCGAGCATCCCGACCACTACAGCCCGTTCCGGCACCTGCTCGTACCGGCTCTTGGTACCCTGCTGCTTCTGCCGGTCCTGTGGGTCACCTTCTACCCGTTCCCGGCCTACCCGTTCAACCTGGTGCCCTATGTCGTGATCGCCTGGCTGGTCATCGGTGGGGTCGCGATATGGCGCCTCAAGGCGAGTTCGCCACAGGCGCTCGAACTCGCAAGCAAGAGTTTCGTCGAGGCCGAAGCCCAGCTCGACTGACGCCTGTCAGCATGCCCATCGCCGGCTCCTAGGCGAGCCCGCCCGTCCGGGAGCCGGCAACTCGGCCGGCACTCACCCGAAGGAGATCCTATGCCCCGCGCGTCCATCCTGCCCCTTCTTGGGCATGCCCGCCAGCGGCGGTTCATCGTCCCGTCTTTCAACGTGTTCAATCTCGACACAGCGCTCGCGGTCATCGCCGTCGCGGAGCGCGAGCGATCCCCCCTGGTTGTCGCCGTCGCCGAATCCCACTTCGGCCACACGGACTTCGAGGTGCTTGCCGGGGCCCTTCGCGACCTCGCGGACCGAGCGACCGTTCCGATCGTGCTTCACCTCGATCATGCCGAGACACTTGACATTATCGCCCGCGCCTTCCGGGCCGGCTTCACGAGCTTCCAGTTCGACGGCTATGGCCTGCCATTCGAGGAGCGCATGCGGCAGACCCGCTCCGTCGTTGATCTGGCCCACAGCCTGGGCTTCGGCGTCGAGGCCGAGCTCGGGCATATCACGAAGGTCGGCGTCGACGTGGACCAGCGCGACAACCTCCTGGCTGACCCGGCCGCCGCCGCTGACTTCGTGGCGCGCACGGGTGTTGACGTCGTCGCAGCCGCGGTCGGCACGGTCCACGGCCTAGCACCCGGGAGCGCGACAGTCGACTTCGAGCGGCTCAGGGCGATCCTCCAAGGCCTGCCCGCGTATGTCTCGTTGCACGGTGGATCCGGGATGAGCGACGCTGACGTCCGTCGGGCAATCGAGCTCGGGGTCGTCAAGATGAGCTATTTCACGGGCCTAAGCGAGGCCGCGGCGAAAGCCATCGGCGGCCTCTTCGACCGACCAGCGCTCCCGCGTCTGCCGGACATCGCGGCGGTCGGGCGCGAAGCGTTCGAGGCCAAGGCGGCCGAGCGCATCGCGGTCTTCGGCTCCGCCGGTCAGGTGGGCTGAGAGCGATCCCGATCGTGTTCGTCTGCGTGACCCCGAACGGCGACCTTGACCTGACGCTCCGACGGACGGGCGCGTCGATGGAGGTCGAGATCGGGACCGATCTGATCGCTCAGGCTGCCGGCGGCAAGGGCCACAACGTCGCGCGCTTCCTCGTCGCCCTCGGCCACCAGGCGACGGCACTTGGTTTTGCGGGCGGATGGCCCGGATCGGCGCTAGCAGGGTTGCTGCGGACGGCGGGGGTGAGCGAACGGTTGACGCCCATCGCCGACCAGACGCGGTTCTTCATCACCGTGACCGACCCGGCGGGTACCCGAGAGTGCTCATATCACCAGGTCGGGCCCGCGGTGACAGCCGATGAGGCAAGACGGCTGCTGGACGCGATCCGGGCGTCGGCCGAGGACGGGACCATCGTCGTCCTAGGCGGCAGCCTGCCGTCGGGTCTCGCCCCAGACTTCTACGCCCGTGCCATCGAGGCGGTCCGGCCAGCTCGCGTCGCGCTCGATTGTGGAGGCCCCCCGCTCCGTCTCGGGCTTGAGGCCGGTCCCTGGCTGGTCAAGGTGAACCGCGCTGAGCTCGTCGGGGTCGCGGACGGCGGACCTGATGGCCCGCTGACCGACTCCCTTGCCCGGCTGTGTTCTCGGTCGACCGCGCGCAAGTGGTGGGTGACCGACGGCGCCCGAGGTGCGATCGGCTGGGAGGGTGGTGCCCTGGTCCGCGGCAGGGTACCCGCTTTCGCGGTTCGCAACACGAGCGGGGCAGGCGATGCGTTCATGGCCGGGCTGCTGCACGCCGACTCCCTCGGGGCGGGACCCCAGGAGGCGATGCGCTGGGCACTCGCGCTCGCATCCGCCGTTTGTGAGCTGGGGGCCCCCGCGAGCCCCCCGCCGGAGCGCGTCGCGCACTTCCGAACCATCGCGGTGATCGAAGAGGATCAAGGTTGGGCAGCGAGATGAGTCTCCTCGGGATCGATGTCGGGACCGGCGGTCTCAAGGCGATGGTGGTCCAGGCGGATACGGGTACAGCCGTGGCTCGCGCCTACCGCGAATACCCGGAGGCGAGGCCGCGGCCGGGCTGGGTGGAACTCAGCGGTGACCATGTCTGGGACGCTTTCCGGGCCGTCGTCGAAGAGGTCAACGCGGATCCGGCCGTCAGGGCAGATCCGGTGACCGCAATGAGCTTCTCGATCTCGTGCGACGAGATCGTGCCGCTCGATCGCGACAAGCGCGCCCTCGGGAACGGCATCGTGTCGGCCGACACGCGCGGGTCCGAGCTGATCCCCCACGTCAAGGACCGGATCGATGAGCTGGAGCTCTTCCGCGTGACGGGCGTGCCGCTCCACTCAATGTTCCCCCTCGTGCGGCTTGTCTGGTACCAGCAGAACCAGCCTGCGATCCTGCGCGCGGCCGCGAAGTTCCTCGGCTGGGGCGATCTCATCATCTGGCGGCTCGGACTGCCGGCCGTGACGGACTACAGCAACGCGGCTCGCTGGATGGCCTTCGACATCCGGCGCCGCCACTGGGTGAGCGAGCTGTTCGACGTTCTCGAGCTGCCGACCGACATCCTCCCCGAGGCCCTGCCATCGGCCTCCGTGGTCGGCGAGGTCCCGTCGACGATGGCTGAGGAACTCGGCTTCCAGGGGTCGGTCATGGTCGCGACCGGCGCGATCGATCAGATCTGTGCGGCCATCGGCGGCGGGATGCGGCGCCCGGGGGATGCTGTCGTCGGCACTGGGACCTGGGAGGTGCTGACCACTCTCGTTGTCGAACCGCCCACCGACGAGGCGTCGCTCCGTCGCGGCTACGCTTACAGCAACTTCGTCGTGCCCGATCAGTTCATCAGCATGGCTGCGAACTCGAGCGGCGGGGCCCTCGTGCGCTGGTTCCGCGACGAGTTCGGGCAGGTCGAGAGTGCCACGGCGGCTTCGACGGGCCAGGACGTCTATCCACTGCTCCTCGCCGAGATGCCCGCCGAGCCTACCGGCATTCTCGTGCTGCCGCATTTCCAAGGCTCGCACAACCCGTGGATGGACCCGCGCTCGAAGAGCGCCATCCTCGGGATGACCTGGCATGCGACGCGTGGTCACTTCCTGCGGGCGCTGATCGAGGGGATGACCTTCGAGCTCCGGGCGAATATCGACGGGCTGCGCAAGGGCGGTAGTCGTTTCGAGGTCCTGCGCAACACCGGTGGTGGCTCACGCTCGCCGGCCTGGTGTCAGATGAAGGCGGACATCCTCAAGCTCGCGATCGAGACGGTTGACATCCCCGAGGCCGGTTGCCTCGCTGCGGCCATCCTCGCCGGGGTCGCGACCGGCGTCTATCCGTCATTCGAGGAGCCTCAAGCACGCTTCGTTCGACCGGCCGCGCGCTATGAGCCGGATCTCGCCACCGCCGACCGCTACGACGAACTCTACGACGTGTACCGCGAGGTCTACCCGGCCGTTGCGCCCATCACCCATAGGCTCTAGGTCGGGTCCGCGTCCGCCGACCGAGCAGGCAACCGAAGGAGCCGACGTGGCCGAGTTCATCTTCATGTTGACCAAGGACGATGCGACGGTGCGGGACGCGCTCGATGTCTACGAGCAGGTCCGAACGACCGGACTCCAGTGGGTCGGGTTCAAGGACATCGGGGTGCCGGCTGAAACGCTCCACGAGCTGGCGGGCCGGATGCATTCGGACAACCGAACGGTGGTCCTCGAGATCGTCAGCACTGACCCCGTGGCTGAGCTTCGGTCGGTCCAAGTCGGGATCGAGATCGGCGCCGACGTGATCATGGGCGGTACCAACCCGGACGCCGCGCTGCCGTTGCTCAGCGGCCGGCCCCAACGCTACTTCCCGTTTCCGGGGTGGGTAGTCGACCACCCATCGATCCTTGAGGGGTCGATTGAGGAGATCGCCGCGAGCGCGGCCGATCTCACCAGCCGCCCGGGAGTCCATGGCCTGGATCTTCTCGCTTATCGTCACAGGAGCGCCGACATACCGACTTTGATCCGAGCTGTCGTGGCCGCTTCCCGAGGTCCGGTGGTCGTGGCCGGCAGCATCGACACGGCAGAGCAGATCCGGGTCGTCAGCGAGTGCGGAGCCTGGGGTTTCACGATCGGTGGCGGCGTCTTCGACCGGGTTCTGGTCCCGTCCGGCACCATTCGCGACCAGATTGAGGCGGCGCTCGCCGTTGCCTCTGGTCCGGTCTGATGCCGTCGTCCATGCGAAATACAGAAAGAGGGGGGTATCCACGTGAGTGCAGTGCCAGGGGATGCTGATCGCCCAGCGGTCTCACGGCCGGAGCGGCAGGAGCACGGTCACGGCGGACGCGGGCACGATCT
>JAJYJR010000246.1 GCA_021789355.1 Chloroflexota bacterium
GATCCCGTCCGATCGTAGCTTGCGCCGGGCGAGCGCCAGGAGCCGGCCGATCTCGGTCCAGGTGAGGCCACCATCGAACCAGTGCTGCAGGTGCGCCCCGCTCCCCCCGCGCCGGTTCACGCTGGTGTACGGCGGGTCCGTCAGGAGGACGCTGATGGAGCCCGCCGGGATGGCCGCCAGAGCCTGCTGGGCGCGCATCCGGTAGAGCCGGGCGCGACCGGCTGGCGGGCGATGCGACGGGGTACGGGTCATGGTGCCTGCTCCTCCTCGTTCGGGTTGGCGGTGACTAGCGGTGCCGGTGCGGTCGAGACCCTGTACGGCATGGACCCCGTGGCCAGCGGCCCGCGTCGTTCCGGCTGTCTCCGGTCGTCTGCGGGCTACCACGGCCTCCCTCCCCACGGGTCGCCCGGATAGCCGAACCCCAGCGGTCGCGGTGGGGCTGGCGAGAGTGGCGGTGGCGATGGCGGTGCCACCCGACGCATCCCCACCGTGATGGCGATGCCCGCGGCCACGGCAACCCCGGCCGCGATCGCGGCACGGACCACGGCCGTTCTCCACCCGGTGCCCTGCCGCGGGGATGCCCCGTCGCGATCTGGGTGGTCGGGCCTCATCACGGAGGCGGCAAGGGGCATCGCGGTCGTATCACGGGGCGGCAAGCCTCCCGCGATAGGGGCGGCAGTCGCGCTGGTATCACGGGCCGGCACGGGACCCGCGATAGGCGCGACCGGTACGGGGGCGGCAAGGTCTCCAGCGGGCGCGGCAGGGGGCGGCAAGGGACCCGTGATAGCCGCGGCCGGTACGGGGGCGGCAAGGTAGTGCAACCCGTCGGGGCCGCTGACCACGATGCCGGCCTGGCGCAGGCGAGCCAGGCGATACCGGGCGGTCCGTGCGGGGATCGCCAGCCGGGTGGCAAGGTCCCGTGTCGACAGCGGTCCCGAGTCCAGCAGGCGGCAGATGGCGACATCGGTCGGGTAGGTCGGGGTGTCACTCATGGGTATGTGCCATGCCTTCCGTCGTGTCCGTGGCCAGGAGCCGGGCGAGCGTCGCGGTCCCGATGCCCAGACGACGCGCGGCCTGGCGACGGGACAGGTGCCCGGCGACAACCTCGGCCCGGACCGTCGGCCAGCGTCGGGTGAAGGCGGGCCGCGCCGTCACCGGAGGCCGGCCGATCCGCTTGCCCTGTCGGGCGGCGTGGCGCATCCCCTCCTTCACCCGGTCGGCGATCAACTCGCGTTCCATCTCCGCGACGGCGGCGAGGATGGTGAAGACCAACCGGCCGGTGGCGCTGGTGGTATCGAGCTCGGGCTGGGTGACGGAGGCGAAGCCCACCCCGGCATGCTCCAGATCGCGCAGCGTGGCCAAGGCATGCAGCGTCGAGCGGAACGCCCGGTCGAGCTTCCACACCATGACGAGGTCGACCTTCCGCTGGGCGGCATCGGCCAGCAGGCGCGCCCAGGCGGTGCGATGGGCGAGATCTCCGGCCGCCGCCTGGTCGACGTACTCGATGGCCTCCCACCCTCGGGCGGCGACGTAGGCGCGTAGGACGTCGAGCTGGAGCTCGGGGTCCTGGTCCTTGTCGCGCGTCGAGACGCGAGCGTACAGGGCGACGCGGAGGGGACGGCCGAGGCCCTGAGTGGTCCCGTTCACGATGACGCCCCGTCCTCGGCCTCGGGCTGCCAGGCCGACCGCGGGTAGTCAGTCTCGATGTCGACGCCCCAGGCCGCCGCCACTTGGGCGGCATCGGCGTAGTCCTCGGGATCGGGGGACGGTGCCGAAGGGCCGCCCATCGCGGGTGCCGCATGATGAGATTCGGGATGCTGAGGATCGTCACCATCGTCACGCGCGCGATCAGGTCCCGCGGGTCCGTCCGCTTGCGTGGCGGGTGTGACGATCGTGACGGTCTCCTGCCGGCCGATTCTCCGGATGCTGATCGACCGCGCGCCCGAGCCCGGCGCGCGGGCATCGCAGTCGATCTCGATGCCGATCGCCCGGAAGTCGGGCGCGAGGCGCCGCAGCTGGCCCGAGAGGGTGTTTGGCTGGGCAGGCCAGTCCTTCCGACGGGCGACGGCCTCGCCAGCGATCGCCGTGAGTTGCACCAGCAGTTCGGTCGCGGTGCCCCGCCAGTCCGCGGTCGTCACCAACGCCTGGACGGGGCCGGCGATGCTCGCGGCGTCGAGGGCGAGATCGTGGGCGTCGAGGCGGTTGCGATCGTAGGCGGCCAGGAACGTCCCGCGCTTCCAGCCGAGCGCCGGTTCCGCGGCCGTGACCCAGGTGGCGAAGTCGGCCATCCGCGGCAGGCGTGGCAGGTTCACCGTCCGGTAACGCGCGAGCGCGCCACTGACCGCGTCGAGGAGCCCGCCCAGGATGGCGGGACGGGCGGCCTCGAAGGCCGGCCACAACTCCGACTCCGGCCGCCGCTTGCCATCGGGGATGCGCGGCAGGGTGACGAGCAGACTGCGGTCGAGGAGGTCCGAGCGCACGGCCAGCTCGCCGATGCCGTTGATGATGATCGGCCGGGCGGCGTAGAAGAGCTTCTCCTCGTCGTCGGAGTAGAGCAGCCGGGTGCCGAAGCCGGCCCCCGTCGCCAGGCGCGCCAGGCCGTCGCTCAGCCAGTCGGACAGGTGGGAGAGGTTGTCGTAGGCCACCAGGCGGGTGTTGCTGGCGGCGATCAGGAGATCTCGATCGTCGCGGGGTGCGGCGCGGTCGGGGCTGGTGGCCGGATCGACGATCGCGCGGATCATCCGGCTGACGGTGGTCTTCGCGGAGCCCTGTTCGCCGCCCAGCACCAGCACCGGGTACGGCCCGCGCCCCAGCAGGCCCACCAGGAACCCCACGATCAGGATCCAGCGGTCATCCTCGCCGGCGGCGAGGTTCAGGAACGGGCGTAACGCATCGAGGCGGCCGTCGTGGACCGGATCGGGAAGCGCCGCCAGCCCGCGTGGCCGGCGGAAGCGCACCGGGGGATGGGCGACGATCTGCCAGCTTTTCGCGGCCACTTCGACGGCCCGCCACGCGTCGTCCCCGAGGTCGAGGTAGATCGCGCCCTTCGTCACGGCGACCCGCACGAACACCGCTTCCTCGGGTCCCTCGAAGCGGGCCACCGCTTCGAGCGTCGTGAGCGCGTCCTGCAGGACCTGGGCGCGCGCGATCTGACCGTTGCGGTGCCACAGTGTGCCGGCCAGCCACGACTTGAAGCCCGAGCTGCGCAGTGCCCAGGTCTCCTGGTGTTCGCCGACCGGCACGGTGGCGTAGGCGATCCCATCGGGCGCGTGGAAGAGTGGCGCCTCCCGGCCGATCGCGATGAGCTGCTCCGCGGCGGACGGCCGGGTCACGACGTCCACTCCTCGGCGAGGGCCGCGTCGAGGATCCGGATGGCCTCGGGCAGCCCGTCGAACGGCTGGAAGTCGATGAGGCCATCGTCCGCGGCCGCCACCGCGTTCTCGTAGGCGATCGTGATCTCGTCCAAGGCGGCTTCGAGCTCAGCACGCGGCACGACGAGCGACTCGCCGGCGGGCGGACCGCCGGAGCGACGCCGGACGCGGCCGCTACCGTGCGCTGGCTGCATAGCGTTCCTCCGACCTCGCGGTCATGACGTTGGAAGTCGAGGCATGCGGTTCGCGAGCCCGTGCCGCACGGCCCGCCCGCTCGGCCTCCAGCAGGGCCAGCACGACGTGCTGCTGCGCCAGGGTGAGCGAGGCCAGGAGGACGGGCTCAGACACCGGCGCCCGAGCGTCACGGTTGCTGGCGAGCGTGCCCCGCGGCTGACCCATGGCGTCGCTACCGTTCTGCCGCTGCGCGCTGCAACGCGTCGAGGTACCGCTGGCGCGCCGACCTGGTTGGGTAGCGCGCAGCCTCGATCGCGGCGACCCGCGAGCGCGACACGCCCATGAGCTGCGCAATCCTGCGGGCCTGGATGCCCAGCGCCTGACGGCGCACCTTGAGCCCGAAGCCGGTGGTGGTGTCGATCGTCAGCCTGTCGATTGACCTGTTCACCCCCTCAACGTAAGATCGGGCGCACGAGCTTCGTATGTTGCATATCTAATGGAAGACGACGAGATTCTCCGGACCGCCGCGGACCTCGCGCCGATCGGCGATCGGGTGGCGAGCTCAGGCTGGGCGCTGCCCTACCGGGTCCGGGTGGTGAAGGCCGACGCCTCGGGCGTGACGGTGTTCGCCAACCGCACCGTGGTCCATGCGGCCCCCCAGGTGAAGGTGAGCGTGGTCGTGAACGGCCGTGAACTGGAGAGCCACCCGATCGTGCTCGACGCCGACTACCTGGTCGGCGAGGGGCCGATCGTGGGCGTGGTGGAACCGCGGCGCGCCGTGCTCGACGACCTGCTGCGCCTCGCGTCAGAGCCGTCAGATGCGGCGATCCTCGACTACGCCGGCCGCTACGGGATGCTCGGCCTGCGCCTGCGCGATCGAGCCCCGGCGGGCATGGTCTTCCCGAACCTCCCCTGGGTCGGGGAGCAGGTCGCGCCGTTCCTCGGGTACGCGCCCGCGCCGGGCATCCTGCGCGAGCCGCTCACCCTCTGGCGGCGGGTGATCGGGGAGATCGCCGCGGTGTATCGCATCGCGGGTCAGCTACGGAACGACCAGCTCGTCGCGTGGGCTGGCTGGGAACCGTTGCGGGGGATCATCGAACTGCCCCTCGGCCCGGACGAAGAGATCGACGACACCACCCCGTCCCCCAGCGTGCCGGGCAGCCCCGGCGTCGGTGTCGTCCCCTGGATCCCGGTTGGCCCCACCACGCTCGGTGGCCAGCGGGAGGCGCTGGCAGCCGTGCTGGGCGCCTGGCTCGCCATCGGTACCGTGCGCCCCACGATCGCCTGGGGCGGTCTCGGGCAGGATGAGCCGCTGATCACCCTGGGGGTCAGTACCCTGTTCGGCGGGCTCGTGCTGGAGCTGCTCGTCGCCGTCGGCGGACAGGCGGGACTCGCCATCTGCTCAGGGTGCGGGCTGCCGTACGTGCCCGACCGCCGGCCGCGGGCCGGCGCGTTCGGGAAACCGCGCGCCAACTACTGCCCCACGTGTCGGAGGAAGAACGCGGCCCAGAATGCGGCGGCGAAACGCTGGCGCGACAGGAACCCGGACTACTTCCGGGACCGTCGGGCGGGGCGGGAGCGTGCCAACGGGGCCGACAAGGCCAGGTAGCGGACGGCGGCGCCGGGCCGGCGTCAAGGTCGCTGACCGCGACTCACTTCGCCCGCCACTCCGGCACCAGCCAGTCGGCCCGGACCGGGCGCATTCGGTCGTCAAGCTCCACGTGCTCCCACATCGCGCGCAGCACCCCGTTGACCCGCTCGGCCGGCCAGGACCAGTCGATGGTGGGCACGGCGGCGACCCGGCGGGTGTTGTCGAGCGCATCGAGCTGGTCGGCGAGCGCCGCCAGGCGCCGGTCACGCTCGGCCTTGTCGATGATCCCCGCCTGGTACATGTCGAGTACCCGCTCGCGCTGGGCGGCGAGTTCGGCGCGCCGCTGGGCATCGGCCTCCACGAGCTCCACGAGCTCGGGCGTGCGCAGTCTCGCCGCCTCGGCCGTCACCCAAGGCAGCAGGCGGCTCTCGGGCACCGAGCGCGGATCACCGTGCGCGGGGTCGACCCGTCCCTGCAGGCAGCGGTACACGACGTAGTTCGGGTTCGAGCCGTTGCGGTAGCGCACCCCGGTCAGGAGCCGGCCGCAGTGACAGCGCAGCAGGTGGTACAGGAGGAAGGGGGCGGCAGGCTTGGCGCCCTGGCGGCCGCGACGCGGCAGCAGGTCGCCACGCAGCAGGATCTGGCGCACGGTGGTGGCGCTCCAGAGGCCGCCCCGGCGAGTGGGGGTACTCCGCGCATTGAGTAGGCGGGCGGCCCCCAGCACCGAGCCGACCTCCCGGAAGGCATCGGTCACGGCTGCGAGGTCCTCCCCGTCGCGCTCGCCGTAGAAGGTGGGGCCGATGCGATCGCCCCGCGCACGGCGGACCGCCACCGTGTCGCGGGCGCGCTCCTGGGCGAGCTCGGCTTCCATCTGTGCAAACGAGGCGAGCACGTTGACCATGGCTCGTCCGCTGGCGGTGTCGAAGTCCAAGTGCCGGTCCGCCGCCAGGCGGATGGGGACGCCGTGGGCGCGGCACAGCTCGACCAGCTTGGCGAAGTCGGCGAGGGAGCGCGACAGGCGCGAGAGGGAGTAGCTGTAGAGCGCCGAGACCTGGTCCGCCTCGATCATCTCGGTGAGCGCCCGGTACCCCGGACGTCCCTGGCCGTCGCGCCGGCCTGACTTGTTCCAGTCCGAGAGGAGCACCAGCTCGTGGGTCTCGCCGTGCTGGGCAGCCAGCTCCCGAATGGCGGCCTCCTGCACCTCCCAAGAGACCGAGTGGTCGCTGGTGACGCGGGACTTGCGCAGGTAGCCGACCGGCTGCTTCACGCGCCTATGGTATACCTATCGTCGAGCGCACGTCCACAGGGTGTCGTACCCGAGCCGGTCGGCCCGAACGCCAGCCTCGAGGAGCGAGGGCCAGTCCGTGTACTGGTTCCAGCACAGGGCGCCGATCTTGACTTCGCTCAACTTACGCTCCATTTCATCAGGAGGGTCGACCGTGAACTGCCGCAGGCGCCGCCCGGGACGCGTGATCCCGATCCGGCGGGTGCCGTGACACCCTCGGCAGCAGTGCCTCGATTCACTCCTGGCTGACGATATCGACCGAGATCTCCGCCGCCGGAATCGTTCCCCTGTTCTCGAGCCAGTGGGTCGTGTTCCGATCCTCGGGCCAGCCCACTCCCGGCCCGTAGTCCATCGCGACCCCGTCTCGATGGTCCGTGATCGTTCCCTGCAGGATGTAGACGGTGCCCGGTCTGCCCTTGTGGTCGTGAATCGGGCCGAAGACGCCTCCGGGCTCGATGGTGACCATGCGCATTCGAAGCTGGCGTCGTTCCATGCCCTCGATCTCGGGGCCAAGGTCAACCGTTGCAAGCAACTTCACCGTAACCCCCTTCGTCTCAGGTGCCGCCTGATCGTCGCTCATGGTGCTCTCCCCCTCTTCGCGTCCGGGTCTATCGGAGATTGGGCGGCCCACCAGGCGGGCAGGACGCTGCGACCCAGGCGATACGCGGCCATCCTGAACTCGCTCCCGCGTCGTCGAACACGTGCCGTCCGGCGTCGATCGCGTAGCCGCGACCTCACGTCCACAGGGTGTCGCACCCGAGCCCCCAGTCGGTGGACTGGTTCCAGCAGAGCGCGCCGAGCTTCACCTCAGTCATGTGACCAATCTACGGCGTGCCCCTGATCCTGGCGCGTCCCGACGCGGCGGGGCTACGATCCCGTCATGCACCACCATCGTGCCGCTGCCCCGGGCCGGCCGTGACGGTTCCCCGACGGTCCGGGGCGCCCGATGCCGCGACGAAGGATCCGCATGCTCCCCGGTCCCCCGCCGCGCCGAAGATCCCGATCGAGCTGCAGCCCGCTGTGATGGACGGAGCCGATTGCCCGGCCGAGGACAGCTGGTCGGCCGTCCAGGTCGCGGGCTGGGACCGGCCAGCCCTGGTCGCCTCGGGGATCGAGTTCGCCGGCTCGCGGCTCGACACGGTCGATCTCTCGGAATCGCGCCTCTCTCGCCTGGCTCTCGTGGACTGCGAGCTGACGGCATCGAACCTCGCGAACCTGCAGGCGCGCGAGTCCTCCATGCTGCGCGTCACGGTCCGGCGCTGCCGTCTCACCGGGCTCGCCTGGACGGCCGGCATCCTCCGCGACGTGCGCTTCGAAGACTGCCGGGCCGACCTCGTCTCGCTTCGGTTCGCCCGGCTGGAGCGCGTTCGCTTCGTGCGATGCGTGCTCACCGAGGGCGACTTCCAGGGGGTGCGAGGCGACTCCGTCGCGTTCGTGGACTGCGACCTTGGGCACGCGGAGTTCTCGCAGGCACATTTCGAACGTTCGGAGATCCGGCACTGCGGCCTGGAGGGCCTTTCCGGAGTCCAGGGCCTGCGCGGGATGAGCCTGCTGCCAGTCGACGTCATCGCGCTCGCAGCGGCCTTCGCATCCGAGCTCGGCGTGCGGACGCTCGAGGACTAGCGACGGCCCGGGCGGGTCCGCCACCATCGGGCCGCGGGTGGAGCCGGTCGACCTCGCCCCGCTTCACGAACCGCGGACCCACCCTCGCGCAGGACCTTTGGGGGGCTGGCGCGCGAGGCCGCGGCGCGCGACGTTGCACCCGTGATCAGCGACCAGACGCCGAGAGGCAGCGCACACCGCAAGGCCATGAAG
>JAJYJR010000247.1 GCA_021789355.1 Chloroflexota bacterium
GGTAGCCGTTTCGCCGGTTTGTTGTACCGATCCGCGAAAGCCCGGTTCACTCGCTCGGGGTTGCGCGCGCCGTAGCCGAGGCACATGCCCTCGAGAACACTGCCGCACAGGATGACCGCCGCGAGGTTCGCGTTGACCCCGATGCATTGCTCTGCCTCGTGCATGCGAGCTACCAGCGCGTCACGCATTGCATCGTCCACCGGCAGGCTGGCAAACAGTTCCGGCTGGAACACTCGCCTGAGGATGGCAGCTTCGGCGGAGGCATCGTCGTCCACAGTCCGGGAGGTGCGGTTGGAAGGGCCCCCCAGGCGCTCGACGAGCCGACCGTAGTTCGCCAGATCTCGCTCGGGCAGCTTCGGCGCTTGCGAGGCCAACCGGTGCTGCAGGAGTCCGGCCAACACCTGCCCCGTCAGCGGCGGCTCCGTCGTCCGAAGAAACGTCCGAAGCCGGTTCGCCTTGGATGATCCCTGAGCGAAGTACCGGTCGTCGTCGATGTCGACGCCGAACTCGGCGAAGAACTGGGCAAACGTGCGATTCGAGAAGTCGAGCACGTAGCCACCGCTCATTTGCAGGGCGGTCTCGACCACGCGGAGGTCGAGCGTCGTCACCGCCGATCCGGTCATGTCACCGACTCCGCCAGTGACACGGAGGAGGGGATACGGAGCTCACCTGAGAGGAGCCGAGGCAGAAGGGCATCCCGCAACGCGGCAAGGACATCGGACTGGCGCCGACACAGTAGTGCTCGCATCAGCAGGCTTGACGCAAACCGCTCGAACGCCGTCACCAGCGCGGGCGGCGGCATGGTTACGGGAAGATCGAGAATAGCGCCTGCCTGAGCTCGTTGATGGCTCCCCGACGTTCCGGTCGCCAAGCCCTCGATATTCCGTCGAAACAGGGGCGAGCGGGCCAGGCAGTAGACGAGCCCGCTCCCAAAGGGAGGCCGGGGGGCAAGCACCAGGAACTCCGTGGAGCCGACCGCCCGCTCATGAGGGTTCACGTCGGTCATCCAGACGCGCTCGATGGCGGGGTTGAGCTTGGAGACGAGGACCGCACCGGGCGGCACGCGCCACTTGACGCTCTTGATGTCCCGACCGAATTCGCGCTTCGGCCGCTGCCCATCGTCGAACGCGGGGATGCTGTAGTGAAGGAAGTCCACTTCGGGCGATGCGAGCGGGTTCTCCTGTTCGCGAGACTGAGCCACGACGTTGCCGAGACGTCCCACCCCCCACCCCGCCGGGATCTCACCCGCTTCCGAGTCCTCGAACGAATCCGGGAACAAGTCGGCGAGATGAGACGGCAATCCACAATCGCGGCCCTCGGACCTGATACGCACGGGGTCGAAGTCGACGAACCAGGACTGGAACAGCGCTCGGGTGGTTGCCTCAAGCGTCTGGCTCATCCGCCGGTTCACGTCGATCTTGTCGTCGAGCGTGCCGAGGACGTGGGCAATAGCTCGCTGCTGTGCCAGCGGCGGGAGCGCGAACCGGAAGCTCCGGATCTGGTCCCCACTGATATGCGGTACGGCAGTCCCTGTCTGAACAGCCAGAACGTGTTCAGTAAAGGCGCGGCTGGCGGTCACATACTTGAGAAATGCAGTGTCGAGGCGAGCAGTACCACGGAGCCGCGCGACGCGCTGCACCAACAACGCCGGCAGATCATTTCCTCGGATGCTCGCGTGCTTGAGGCCAGCGTCGATCCACGGCCGATCCATGGCAACGACGACGTCGCCCTGACGAAGCCAATACGCATCAAGAGCCGATGTGGCGTTGTGTGGCCATCGTTTGACGCCGTCCCAACGTAGAGATCCCTGCACGATGTTGTCGCCTCGCAGAAGTCGGGGCCCGTTCTCATCGCTCGTGTAGCGCTCGCTTGAGAACGGGAAACCGGCCAGTAGGTCCGCGACATCGCCGAGCCGCACAGTCTCCCATTCACTCGCCAAAGCCGAGCTCCTGCAGGTTGGCCGCGATGAGTGCGTCGAGCCGTGCTGCCTCGGCCTGCTGCTCGCGAAGGGTCGAGGTGAGGCGGCGCATCTTCGTGTCGAAGGGCTCGTCATCCTCGTCTGCGGCCGCGGCTCCGACGTAGCGGCCGGGCGTGAGGACGTGGCCGTGGCTGCGGATCTCGTCGAGCGTGGCTGACTTGGAGAAGCCAGGCTCGTCGGCGTAGTCGCCAGCGTCCGGGTCGCCCCGCCAGGCGTGGTAGGCGCCCGCCACCCTCGCCACGTCGGCGTCGGTCAGCTCGCGATGGGTGCGATCGACCATGGTGCCCAGCGAGCGGGCGTCGATGAAGAGAGTCTCGCCGCGCCGATCGCGGAAGCGCCCGTTCCGCTTGTCGCGGGCGAGGAACCAAAGACAGACCGGGATCTGCGTCGAGTAGAAGAGCTGCCCCGGCAGCGCGACCATGCAATCGACGAGGTCGGCCTCGACGATGTTGCGGCGGATCTCGCCCTCGCCTGACTGGTTCGTCGACATCGAGCCGTTGGCGAGCACGAAGCCGGCGATCCCGGTGGGAGCGAGATGGCTGATGAAGTGCTGCACCCAGGCGAAGTTGGCGTTGCCCGCCGGCGGGGCCCCATACACCCAGCGCCTGTCGTCGCGCAGCAGCTCGCCCCGCCAGTCCGAGTCGTTGAAGGGCGGATTGGCGAGGACGTAGTCGGCCTTCAAGTCGGGGTGGCGGTCGTTGTGGAAGGTGTCGCCGTGGGCAATCTGCGCGTCGATGCCGCGGATGGCGAGGTTCATCTTGGCCAGGCGCCAGGTGGTGTAGTTCGATTCCTGGCCGTAGATGCTGATGTCGCCCAGACGTCCCTGGTGGGCCTCGATGAACTTCTCGCTGGAGACGAACATGCCGCCTGAGCCGCAGCAGGGGTCGTACACGCGGCCCCGGTAGGGAGCGAGCATCTCCACGAGGACACGCACGACGTGGCTGGGGGTGTAGAACTGTCCGCCCTTCTTCCCCTCGGCGCTGGCGAACTGGGCGAGGAAGTACTCGTACACGCGGCCCAGGACGTCCTTGGCCCGGTCAGCCGGGCTGCCCAAGCCGATGTCCGAGACGAGGTTGATCAGCTGACCCAGGCGCTGCTTGTCGAGGCCGGGACGGGCGTAGTCCTTGGGGAGCACGCCCTTGAGCGTCGGGTTATCGCGCTCGATGGCGCTCATCGCGTCGTCGACGAGGGTGCCGATGGTGGGCTGAGGTGCGCTCGCCTTCAGGTGCGACCAGCGGGCTTCCTTGGGCACCCAGAAGATGTTCTCCGCGCGGTACTCGTCGGGGTCCTCGGGATCCGCCCCCTCGGCCCGAGAGGCCTCGAGCGTGGCGTGCTTCGCCTCGAAGGCGTCGCTGATGTACTTGAGGAAGATCAGGCCGAGGACGACGTGCTTGTACTCGGCCGCGTCCATGTTGTTGCGCAGTGCGTCAGCGGCGGCCCACAGCTGGCGCTCGAAACCCAGCTCGCCTGCTGTCTGCCCGTTGCGGTTCCGGGGGCCGCGTGGCATGTGGTCTCACCCTCTCCGGTCTCGCCCGTCCATCGGGACTGTACAGCAGCGCGTGCTGTCGAGACGCCCTCGGTGGGTCGCGTTCCCCGCTCTGGCCGCGCCGCGAACAGAGGCGTGCACTGCCGGGAACTCCGCCGCGACATCGACGGGCGCTCCGACGCGACGGCTGGCTGATCACGGCAAACGCCTCCATACGTCCATACGCCGCAGGCTACGATGACGTGAGTGCCCGAGGTGCCGATCGCGCGGCTCACGAATGCCACCTCGTCGTCATAAGATCGGCGCAAAGATGAGGCGACGCCGCGAACGAAGCAGCCGGTGGGGATTTGGCGGTGCCAGACGACAAGGCGGTTGAGGCTCGCCACCAGACGCAGCACAAGCTAGAAACGATGGACCGGTATTGGCGCGTCTGGTGTCGCATACTCGCCCAGGCTGGAACCAGGGGCTTCTGCAATCGACGTCTTTGGCTCGTAGACACGATGGCCGGCCGGGGACTGCACGAGAGTGCTGGTGATCCGGACGGCGTGGTTGCGGGGACGCCGTTCCAAGCGACACTGGCCGCACGGGCAACTCAGGCCGAGTTCGAGGGTGTCGTCGTCGCGGTTCGGGCCATCGACATCAACCAGAGCTACGCGTCAGAGCTTGACGATCTGCTACGTCGCTACTTTGGCACGCCCCCCCGCGGTGTCGACGTGCGTGTCGATCCGGTTGACTGGATCGACGCGGTCCCGGCGATCGTCGATGAGATTCGCAGCTCGCGGGACCATGAGCATCAGCAGCGACTTCAAGGTCACGGCCACCGAAGTCTGTGGTTCATCGATCCCTACGGCGTCGAGCCAGTCGACCGGCGAGTCATTGAGGGCCTGCCGCACGGGTCCGAGGTCATAGTCAACTTCGATGAGAATGCCGTGCGGCGCCACGCGGGCAAGGAGCTCGACCTCCTCGGGAAGAAGTTGTACGGCGACGATCGCTGGAAAGCAGCGGTCGGACAGCCCACCGGCACCTTCGCCCGTGTCTTCGCTGAGTCGTTTCCGCGGTTCGCCCACCGCAACGTGTATCCGCTACGGCCCTCAGGCAGCCAAGACCGCTTTCTGGTTCACCTCGCAGCTTCGTCCGCGGCAGTAGCGCCCTTCAGGCGGTGCGTGAACGCCGGATTGAAGGCGGGAACCCTCATCGCGGGCAAACTGCTGACAGGTCCGCAGAAACACCGCGCCGTCCAGGACCTAGCCGAGCGCTTCAAGCCGCAGACACTGTCGATCGATGAGATGTATGCGGCGGGCTCAGGCTTCGATCGGCAGCAACTCATGAGTCTCGCACAGGCCGCTCATGACTTGGGATACGGCCAGTTCAATGTGCGGGCGCGGACGGTCGACTGGTTCGCCGAGCGCAGTGACGAACGCACCCTCGGTCTATGAGGCCGCGGCGATCTCCCGATCTTCACCGGGGAAGGCATCATGCGTGCGTCCGTCGAGCACGCGGCCCCCGCTCTTGGCGACGTTCCCTCCCCATTGCTTGAAGAAGAAGGCGACGCCGAGTTCGTCGGCTCGACGGCGCAGGTCTCGCACCCACTCGGCCTCTATTCGCCGGTGACCCGGTCCGGATTCACCACCCACGATCAGCCAGTCAATCTCAGCCAGATTGAGCGATGGCAATGGCCCGAGCAGTGGCTCAGCGCTGATGAACCGGACCGCGGCCGGAGTCTCGCGCAGGCTGTCCGCGCGCCCGACCCAACGGTCGTTCTCGATCGATGTGCCTAGCCAGACGTTTGGCAACACACCGTGCTCTTCAGTCCGTCGGCGAACGATCTCAGGCATGCGCTCGGGCCGCTTCGTGAGGATCTGGAACTGATGGTGAGGGGCAGCCGCCATGGTCGACCAGACTCGAGCTACCACCTCTTCGGGGACCAGTTCATGGAAGAGATCGCTCATTGAATCCACGAAGATGCGCTTTGGCTCGCGCCATCGCAAAGGAAGGTCGTATCGATCCGGGTGCAGCAGGACGTTCTCTGCCGCGTTGGCTGGCGTCCACGAGGTCACCGAGCGTCCGAATCGAAGGCTCAATCGTTCCGCGTAACAGTGTGCGCAGCCGGGGCTCACTTTCGAGCACCCCGTCGTGGGGTTCCAAGTCGCGTCCGTCCACTCGATCGCGCTCTTGTCGCTCATGTCCCTCCTCGGAGTAAGGCGGGTTGCCGAGCTGACAGGAGCTCAGCAGGCCATCGTATACGTCGTCGTGCCACCTAGCCTGACAGCATCGGTTATGTCAAGACTGAGTTTCGCCGAGAGCGCGCGGGCTCAGCCCCGAACTCGCCGCCGTTAGGCCGTGGCTCAGAACTGGCCGCACGAACACTCGCCCTGAGCCAGCTGGGCATCACGTCCGCCTGCGGCCAGGATCCCTCGCATGCCCCCAGCGGTCGAGGGTCGCACGCCGAGCGCCCAAGCGGTCAGGCACGTGCGGCGCCAGCGGTGCCTGTGACGCGAGCGTATCTGGCGGTGGCACGCCGGACGGCTTCGACGAGCCCTCACCGTACCGCACCACTTGGTCGGGCGCGGGCAGGCGGGGTCCGGCCGCGAGGGCCGCTTGGCGGCCCTCGCCCTGCGCCTACTTGCCCTGCACGTTGTACCGGGGCTGGGTGCGCTTGATCACGCGCCCTTCCTTGGCACGGGCGTCGTCGATGCTCGGCATGCGCTCGATCTGGACCTTGCTGCCGGGCACCGGGTCCTTTCCGCCTGGCAGATGCTCGCGCAGTCGCTCCTGCACGCGGCCGCGCTTCGCAACGCCCGTGTAGTTGTTCGTGCCGCCCTCGGTGAGGATCCTGTAGACCACGGGCTTGTCGTTCGGGAGCTTCCCGATCGCCGACTCGTTGAACGGCACGGTCTTCTTGGCCACGGATGGCTCGCTTTCCAGGCGCCGGCGTGCTGGACGGAGGCATGCCCCGACAGTCCGGGGCAGGCGCGTATCCCAGGGCCGCGAGGCCAGATGGGCGCCCTACTGCGCCTGAGCCTACGGTGCGAGCAGTGCCAGCTAGCCTGTCACGGCGGCTGCGGCTGACGGCTGCCGATGCGCTCCACGCTCAGTGGGGCGCATCGGCCGAGTGGAGACGGTTCTCAACTGGGAAATGGGGCGGGACAGTCACTCCAGCACGCAGACGGCTGCGCAGGTGGGAAGAACTGGTGACCGGTTGGTCGGGGCGAGAGGATTTGAACCTCCGACCTCATCGTCCCGAACGATGCGCGCTACCAAGCTGCGCCACGCCCCGACCGAATTGCCGGCGGCGACGAACGCCGCACGAGCCGGCAGAGTATAGCCGAGCGAAAGGAGGATCGCGACCGGCAACGCTCCGGAGCCGGAGGGAGGGGCCGGGGGAGATGGGACGCCAGCAGGTACCCCGCGAGCCCCGGGTCGCGGTGGTGCAGGTGGCGCATGGCGTCGAACCCCGCGGGCCGCGGCCTGCGCCCAGTCCGCGGCGATTTCTCCCCGCCCCTCAGCGCCTTCCGTGGCGATCCGCGTGGAGTGCGGGACGCGCCGGTACACTCTCGCCGGATGGGACGTCACGCGGAGGGAAGGATGGCCGAGCAGGACAGCCGCGAGAAGCAGGACAGCCGCGAGAAGTGGGCACTGGTTCTCGGGGCGAGCAGCGGGTTCGGCGCGGCGACGGCGATTGCCCTCGCGCGGGATGGCTACGGCATCATCGGCGTCCACCTGGACATGCGGAGCAGCATGGCCGCCGCCGACGAGGTCCGCCGCACGATCGAGGCGGCCGGCATGCCCGCCGTGTTCCACAACGCCAACGCGGCGGATGAGGCGAAGCGCCACGCGGTGATCGAGGACATCGCGCGCCGGTTCGCGGAGCGGCGCGAGGCCGGGGTCGAGCCGTACATCGCGGTGTTCCTGCATTCCCTCGCGTTCGGCGTGACCCTCTCGTACATCACCACGGATCCCGCGCGCAAGGAGGTCACCCAGCGGCAGCTGGAGATGACCGTCGACGTCATGGCGCACTCGATGGTCTACTGGGTGCGGGACCTCTTCCACGCCGGGCTGTTCGCGCGGGGGAGCCGCCTCTTCGCCATGACCAGCGAGGGCGCGATCAAGGTGGTGCCAACATACGGCCCGGTGAGCGCGGCCAAGGCGGCGCTCGAATCGCACTGCCGGCAGCTGGCGCTGGAGCTGATCCCGCACGGCATCACGGTCAACGCGATCCGAGCCGGCGTCGCCGACACGCGGGCCTCGCGCGTCATCCCGGGCCACGAGGAGCTGTTCCGGTATGCACAGGAGCGAAACCCAGCGGGCCGGCTGACCACGCCCGAGGACGTGGCGGAGGCCATCGTGGCGC
Organism: Chloroflexota bacterium; assembly: GCA_021789355.1. The sequence continues at coordinate 7,816 of JAJYJR010000247.1, forward strand.
TCGCGTCACCGCGCCTGCACTGGATGACCGGCAACACGATCGGGGTGGACGGGGGCGAGCACATGGGCACCAAGCAGGTGGACGCTTGACGATGTCCGGTGCCCGGGATTCGGGAGGCGAGCCGGCGACCGACGGCCCGGTTGCGCCCGATGCCGGCACAGTCTCGCCGGAGGTCGACACGCCCCCACCCGTCACCCTGACGTTCCGCCTCGTCAACGCGGGCGTGCGGGTCCTGATGGCCATCGGGCGCGTCCGGCTGGAAATCGAGGGCCTCGACCTGCTCCCGGATCGGCCGGGCATCATCCTGGCCAGCAACCACCTCTCGTTTGCCGATCCCGTGCTGCTCGCGATGGCCGTCCACCGCGCGATCGGCCGGCGGGTGCGCCACA
>JAJYJR010000248.1 GCA_021789355.1 Chloroflexota bacterium
GCGCCGCTGTTCATCCGCTAGCCGTCCGGGGGCGGTCGCGGACATCCGCGGCCGCCCCCGCGGCGGGCCCGCCCGGGGAACCTCATGCCGCTCGTGCTCCAGGCGCTCGTGATCGGGATCCTGCAGGGGCTCACCGAGTTCCTGCCGATCTCGTCGTCGGCCCACCTGATCGTGGTGCCGGAGTTCCTCGGCTGGAAGGATCCCTTCCTCAACAGCGCCGGCTTCGACGTCATGCTGCACGCGGGCACGCTGGCCGCGCTGCTGATCTACTTCTGGCGCGACCTCGTGCGCCTGCTGACGGCCTGGCTGGGCTCGATCCGCGAGCGGCGGATCGGTGCCGACCCCGACCGCCGGCTGGCCTGGCTCATCCTCGTGACCATGATCCCGGGGGCCGTCCTCGGCGTCGCGCTGGAGAGCTTCTTCGACACATTCTTCCGCGAGCACGTCATCCTGGTCGCGGTGTTCCTGGCGCTGGGCGCCGGGATCCTGTGGCTCGCGGAGCAGCTGGCGTTCCTGCGGCGCGGGCTGGACAACGTGAACGTCCGGGACGCGATCGTGATCGGGGTCGCCCAGGCGTTCGCCCTGTTCCCGGGGTTCAGCCGGTCGGGGATGACCATCGCGGCCGGCCTCTACACCGGGCTCACCCGCGAGGCGGCCGCGCGCTTTTCGTTCCTGATGGGCACGCCGATCATCGCGGGCGCGGCGGCGTGGAAGGCCCGCGAGCTGCTGCGGACCGGCCTCCCGTCGGCAGATGTGCTGGCGCTCGGCGTGGGGATGCTGGGGGCCGCCGTGGCCGGGGTGCTTGCGATCGCCTTCCTGCTGGACTACCTGCGGCGAAGGACCACCGCTCCCTTCATCGCCGAGCGGCTCGTCATGGCCGCCCTGGTGGTGGTCTTCGTCCTGGCGCGGTGACGGCGCCACGGTGACGGCGGCCCCGCCATGGAGGTGATGAAGCAGCTTCGCCACGGCGCGATCCGCGACCTGCTCGTCCAGCGAAACGTGCGGACGCAGCAGGAGCTCGCCGCCGCGCTGCGCGAGCGTGGGTTCCGGGCCACCCAGGCGACGATCAGCCGCGACGTGGCCGATCTCGGGCTGATCAAGGTGCAGCGCGGCGGATCGTACGTGTACGCGCTGCCGCCCCGCCTCGCGGAGACGGAGCCCAGCGCCGAGGACCGGCTGGCCGGGCTGCTGCGGAACCTGCCCGTCGATGTGCGAGAGGCGGGCCTCCTGCTGGTGGTCAGGACGCTCTCGGGCAGCGCGCACGCGATCGCGTCGGCGCTCGACCGGGCCCACTGGCCCGAGGTCGTCGGGTCGATTGCGGGCGACGACACCCTGTTCATCGCCTTCTCGGACCGCAGCTCCCTGCACCGCGTCCGCAAGCGCGTGGCCCGGCTGCTCGACCGGCCCGGCCACGCGCCGGACCCGCCGTCATATCCGCTTTGACACGAGCGGTGGCGGCGCCCTAGAATCCGCGGCTGGTCGAACTCCTGACGCGTGACGGTCGCGCGCGCCGGGGGTTCTTTCTCTTGCAGCCTGTCATCCCACGGGAGCGGTTCGTGAACAACAAGCCCGGTTATCTCACCCGCGATGGGCTCGAGAAGCTGCGAGCCGAGCTCGACCAGCTGGTCAACGTCCGTCGCGCGGAGGTCGCGGCCCGCATCCACGACGCCAAGGAGCACGGCGACCTGGCCGAGAACGCCGAGTACGAGGACGCCAAGAACGAGCAGGCCTTCGTCGAAGGGCGCATCCAGACGCTGGAGTCGCTCATCCGGAACGCCGTCCTGATCGACGAGCACCACTCCTCCGACCACGTCCAGATCGGCTCGACCGTGGTGGTCGATTCGCCGGACGGCAAGGAGACGTTTCACATCGTCGGGTCCGCCGAGGCCGATCCCGGCGCGGGGCGGATCTCCAACGAGTCGCCGGTCGGTCGGGCGCTCCTCGGGCACCGGAAGGGCGACAAGGTCGTGGTCCACGTCCCGAGCGGGGACTTCACCTACACGATCGTGCGCATCGGCTGACGCCGCGACCGACCGCGGGAGGGAACGGTGTACTGGGCCGATGAGCTCGTCGCGCGCCTGAGCGGTCCCCAGGTCGTCAACGATTCGAAGACGCCGTCCGGGACCGTCCACGTCGGGAGCCTGCGCGGCCCGGTGGTCCTCGACGCGATCTGGCGCGCGCTCCGGGAGCGCGGGCTGGAGGCCCGCCTGCTGTACGGCGTGGACGACATGGACCCCATGGACGCCCAGGCCCTGCTGACGCCCGACGCCGTCGAGCGCCACATGGGCGTTCCGCTGGCGCGGGTGCCCGCCCCGGAGGGGAGCAGCGCCCCCAGCTACGCCCGCCATTTCGCCGGACTCTTCCTCGCAACCTTTGCCGGCCTCGGGATCCACCCCGAGACCTACTGGATGAGCGAGGTCTACCCGACCGGCGCGGTCGACCCGTACGTCCGGCTCGCCCTGGAGCGCGCGGACCGCGTGCGCGACATCTACCGGCGCGTCGCCAACGTGCAGCACCCCGCGGACTGGCATCCGGTCCAGGTAGTGTGCGAGAACTGCGGCAAGGTCGGCACCACGATCGTGACCGACTGGGACGGCCGGCGCGTCTTCTACGAGTGTCGCCGGGACCTGGTCGCCTGGGCGACCGGCTGCGGCAACTCGGGCTGGGTGGAACCGTACGGCGGCCGGGGGAAGCTGGGCTGGAACCTGGAGTGGGCGGCGCAGTGGAGCATCTTCGGGGTCACCATCGAGCCCTGCGGCAAGGACCTGGCGACGGCCGGCGGGTCGCGCGACAGGGCGGACGCGATCGCCCGCGAGATCTTCGAGCGCGAGCCCCCCATCAACCTGCCGTACGAGTTCCTGAACATCGGCGGCCGCAAGATGAGCACCAGCAAGGGCCGGGGAGCGGCGGCGCACACCATGGCCGAGGTGTTGCCGCCGGAGCTGCTGCGGTTCCTGTTCCTGCGCTACCGGCCCAGCCATGCCATCGATTTCGACCCGGCCGGGGACACGATCCCGCGCCTGTTCGACGAGTTCGACCGGGTGGCGGCCGCCACGGCGGGGCACGAGGTGAAGGGCGAGCTGCCGCCCGACCACGACCGGATCTTCGCGCTGAGCCTGCTCGACCCGGACGCCGACCCCGGCCTGGAGGCGGCCCGCTTCCGGCCGGACTTCTCCCAGGTCGCCATGCTGGTGCAGGTTCCCGGCATCGACGTGGAGGCGCGGGTCGCCGCCGAGAAGGGCGCGCCGCTGGATCTGCCCGAGCAGGTCATCCTGGCGGATCGCGTCAGCGCGGCGCGGGCGTGGCTCGAGTCGTACGCCCCCGACCGCTCGAAGATCGCCGTCCGCGACGAGCTTCCGGCCGAGGCGCGCCACGCGCTCGCCGACGAGCAGCGGACCTTCCTCGGCGCGCTCGCCCTGTCGGCCGAGGTGGCCCGCCCAGGGTCCGGGGAGGCCTGGCAGGACCTGATCTTCCGGGTGGCCGAGGAGGCGGCGCTGCCCGCGGGACGCGCGTTCGCGGCGGTCTACCTGGCGTTCCTCGGCCGCACCAACGGGCCGCGTGCCGGATGGCTCCTCGCCGCGGTCGAGCGCGAGTTCACCATCGAGCGTCTTCGCCAGGCGGCCGGGTGGAGCCCCGAACCTGAGGGCGATGGGCCGGCCCGGGCAGTGGAGGGGACGGCATGAGCATCGGCCTGCAGCGCCTGCGCGAGGACGCGGACCGGGTCCGCCAGGGCGCCATCGACAAGGGCGAGGACCCCGCCGTGGTGGACGTCGCGCTGGAGCTCGACGCGCGCCGGCGCGGCCTGCTCGGCGAGGGAGACGCCCTGCGTGCCGAGCGGAACGCGGCCTCCAAGCGGATCGGCGACGCCATCCGGGGCGGAGTGTCCCCGCAGGGGCCCGAGGTGGAGGCGCTGCGGCGGTCGTCGACCGAGGCAGGCCAGCGGATCGCCGCGATCGACGTGGAGCTGTCCGCCGTCGAGGCGGAGCTCGAGGACGCGCTGCTCCGCATCCCGAATCCGGCGGATCCCGGAGTCCCGGTGGGCGGCGAGGACGCCAGCGTGATCGTGCGGACGTGGGGCGACCCGGCGCCACATGTCGAGGCGAGCGGTGGAGGATCGGCTGGTGCTGGCCCGTGGATCCGGCGCCCCCACTGGGAGATCGGCGAGGCGCTGGGCGTGCTGGACCTCGCGGCCGGAGCCAAGATCACCGGCTCGGGGTTCCCCGTCTACCGCGGGGCAGGGGCGGCGCTCGAGCGGGCGCTGATCGACTGGTTCATCGGGGTCCACACCCGCGAGCACGGCATGATCGAGATCTGGCCGCCGGCGCTGGTCAACACCGCCTCCGCGCGCGGGACCGGGCAGATCCCCGACAAGGAAGAGCTCATGTACGTGGCCACCCGCGACGAGCTGTACCTGGTGCCCACGGCCGAGGTCCCGGTGACCAACCTCCACCGGGACGAGATCATCGATGCCGACCGCCTGCCGATCCGGTACTGCGCGTACACGCCCTGCTTCCGCCGGGAGGCGGGCGCCGCCGGCAAGGACACCCGCGGCATCCTGCGCGTCCACCAGTTCGACAAGGTCGAGATGGTGCTGTTCGAGCGACCGGCCGACTCGGGCGAGGCGCTCGAGTGGCTGACGCGGGCCGCGGAGACGCTGCTGCAGCGGCTTGGGCTGGCCTACCGGGTCAAGCTGATGGCCACCGGCGACATGGGGTTCGTGCAGGCCAGGAAGTACGACCTCGAGGTCTGGGCGCCGGGCGTGGAGCGGTGGCTCGAAGTGAGCTCGGTGTCGAATTTCCGCGACTACCAGGCCCGCCGCATGAACATCCGCTGGCGTCCCGAACCGGGCGCGAAGCCCGAGATCCTGCACACGCTCAACGGATCGGGGCTGGCGCTGGCCCGGACGTTCGCCGCGATCCTCGAGGTCTACCAGCAGCCGGACGGGTCGGTCGTCGTGCCGCAGGTGCTCCGCCCGTTCCTGGGCGAGCGGATCGGCCCGGCGGCCTGACCCTGCCATGGAACTTCCCGCCGTCGGCGACCTCGCACCCGACTTCACGCTCGCCGACCAGGACAAGCAGCCCGTCACGCTGAGCGACCTGCGAGGCGGGCCGGTCATGCTCGTCTTCTTCCCGCTGGCCTTCAGCTCCACCTGCACGCGCGAGCTGTGCGAGATCCGCGACGACTTCGGCGCGTACGAGCAGCGCGGCGTGACGGTGCTCGGCATCAGTGTCGACTCTACCTACTCGCTGCGGGCGTGGCGGCAGGACCAGGGCTACCGCAACCGGTTCCTTTCCGACCGCTGGCCGGTGGGAGCCGCCGCGAAGCTCTACGGCGTCTGGAACGAGGAACAGGGACAGGCGGATCGGGGGACGTTCATCCTGGACGCGGCCGGCGTGGTCCGTTACGCGGTCCACAACCCCGCCAGCCAGGCGCGTGACGAGGCGGCGTACGTGGCCGCGCTCGACGCGATGGGCGTGCGCGGGACCGCGTAGGCGCGTACCGGTTCGGCCCACCCGATCGAGCAGGGCCACCTGGTCCCGCGCCGTACCGCGCCCGTGACCTTCGGCCCTGTCGAGAGGCGCGCCCGGCTGCGGAGACTCCGTCCTCGATGACAGTTGCGGTTGTCCCCATCGAGCGCGCGGGTCGGCGCCGGTCGCTCGAGGAAACCTCCACGGACCACCTCATCCGGCGCATCCGCTGGAACCGCGCGGTGAAGGGGGCCAACCCTCGAGGATCGGCGCTCTGGCAGGCGGCCGACCTCCGGGAGCGCTGGTTGATCGCGGTGCTGCATCGCCGGTTCGGCGTCACCACGATCACGCCGGACGGTCTCGACTGGCTCATCCTCTGCGAGCGCCGGGCAGACCGGTCGGCCTGAGCGTCCGTCGTCACGCCCGGCACGCCGCGGATCCTGGCAGCCGGCTCCCGGGCGCCGTGCGCACCCCGCGCCCCCCTGCCCGTCCGCGGCGAGGCAACCGCGCGGATGGGGTACGCTCTCGGCCAATCGAACGCGCGATGAAGCTCGCGCCGGGTTCCCGCTCCCGCGGGTGATGGCTTCTGGTCGGTGACCGGGAGCCGTTTTCTTTTCCCGGTGCCTGTTCCCGGTGCACGGGATGCGAGCGTGTCGCGCACGGCGGGCGTGATCGGGGAGGACCCTACGAGGAATGGCGAAGACAGACGGGACCGCCGCGATCGACGGGCCGGGGTCGCCCGCCCCGCACGCCGCTGCCTACCTCGCCGGCGACGGCGTCGGCCGCGATCCGTGGTACTCGCCCGAGGTCCCGGGCGTCGAGTCGTCGAAATGGTCGCCGTGAGCGGCAGCGTTGCTGCGGGGCCGCAGCGGGCACGCTCGTCGGCCGGTGAGGACGCCGACCGGCCACACCCGCTCGGCGACCGGGAGATCCAGTACTTCTGCTGGTTCGGCGCCGGGGCCATCGACGAGCCGGAGACGAGGGCACGGCTCTGGCTGGCGTGGGGGATGTGCCACCGCCACGCGCTCGGCTTCCTGGCCGTGGAGGCGTCCGTTCATCGGGGCTGGCTGTTCCGGCCGGCCGTCGTGTACGAGGACATCATGGACCGCGGCAGGAGCGCCCTGGCGCCACGCCGCCTGTTCGAGCGGGCCCGCGTCGTGGCGTCCCTGCGAGCGGCGGAGCCCTGCCAGCCCTGTGCCCTCGGGCTGTCGCCTGGAGGGCGGGCCGATCCGGGTTCCGAGGGAATCGTCGAGGAAGGCCGCAGTCTTGACCACGTGCGGGCCTTCGCCGCCGAAACGCGCCGGCTCTGGGAGCCGTGGATCTGTGGGAAATGCGCCGGGTCGACCTCCCCGGTCCGCTGCCGGCTGCATCTGCCCGACGATCCTGGCTCGCTGCGCCGTCCCGAACTGCCAGCGTACCGGGCGCTGGTCGACGACTTGACGGTTCACCTCGCCGCCTTCGCCCGTTCGTTCGGATGGTCGAGCCGAGGCACCGATACGGCGCGCGACCGGGCCGCGCTCATCGGTGCCGTCGGATGGTGCGGCGGGTGGGAGAGCATCCTCCGGTACCTCGGCTGAGACGCGGGCCCCGGCACGAGCTCGGCCCGCCGGCGCAGGCCGGCCGGTTCATGCCGACTCGGTCAGGCCCACTCGCTCAGGCACCCGGTTACCCTTGCCCGTCACGGCCTCGCCCGGCTCGGCGTTGGTCGAGGCACGGTCGGCCCACGCCCGGCGGAGCAGGCGCAGCAGCCCTGCCGCCGCCGCCGAGGTTGTCGCCGGGTACGAGAAGGCGATCGTGCGCGCCCCGGTAGCCGCCCCCGACTGGCTGAGCTCGACGCGGCCGACGAGCGGCGAGAGCGTGATCGCGATGCCGTCCAGGAGGTCGAGGGCGACCGGGCGGACCTCGCCCGCGTGCAGGAGCGCGAACCGCGTCCGCGTGAGGCCGACCGTGGTCGCGTGAGGCGCGCCCTCGCGGCGCGGCGCGTAGAACGCCCCCAGGAGTTGCTCGGGCGCCAGGCGCTCCCGCATCGAGGCAACCTCGCGGGCGGCGTCTTCAGCCTGCCGGAACAGCGTCGCCGGCGCCGCGTCGAAGTCGATCGCGGAAGGTGCGTACCGACGCACCAGCGTCCGCGTCCCATCCCCGGGCAGGAACCGGAGGAGCAGATCGCGCAGCACCTCGGCCTCCGCCCGCAGCTCCCCCGGCAGCGCGAACCTGGTGCCGCCCCCGCGGGTCTGGACGTGGAGATCCAGGACATCCTGCCCGGACAGGCGGACGGCTCGCAGCGCCTCCAGTGCGACCAGGCGGGCGTCGACGCCCCAGTCGAAGAGGTATCGATCGGGCGGCAGGTGGTCGACCATCCAGATCAGCTGCCGGTCGGACAGGAGCAGCAGCCCGGCCCGTCGCTCCGCCCCCCGGCGCGGCCTGCCCAGGCGCCCGCCGCGGACCGAGTCCGGCGGCCGCTCGATGGCGTACAGGAGCCGCTCGTCGTCGTCGAGCAGCCCCTCGAGACCGCGTATGAAGCGCGGCGGCAGGCGGTCCAGGCGGTACTCCGGGCGGGAGTGGGGCGTGGTGAACCGCGCCTGCCCGGGATCGCCGCCGACCGATCGCCAGGCCCGGCCGCCGAGGATGCGCCCGGCCTGCCGGCGAACCCGGAAGCGCTGGCGGGCGTCAAGCGCGAGCCGTTCGGCCGCCAGCGCGTCGACCCACCGCGCGGCCCCTGCA
>JAJYJR010000249.1 GCA_021789355.1 Chloroflexota bacterium
CCCACCCCGCTGCAGGCCCGCGCCTTCGAGCTGATCGGGGTCTCGCCCGGCTCGATGTAGTCAGAACGCTGCAGCGCAGCCAGCCCGTTTCACGTTCAGATCTGCCCGATGATCGCTGGAAGTTCGGTCTACGTGAGGAGCGTCACCTGCCGTCCGTCGGTGATGACGGGCAATCCATCGCGGAGGGCACGGAGGCGGACACCGCCGCGAGCAGCAGGGCAGCGCGCGGAATGCCACGACGAAGGTGCCCTGCGGGGACCGCTTCCTGGGCCTCCCGGGCCGGCCGCTGACGGAACGGATCTGGGATGCGCGCCCGGCCCATGGTGGGCCGCGTACGGCCCGGTTCGAGCCTCGCGCGCGATGGGGCTTCGCTCGAGCGCTGCCAGCAGGCGCCGCAGGACAGCCCCGAGGTGCCGGTCAGGACCAGGGGTGCGCGCTTCGTTCCGCCCAATATGCCTCGGCCGGCTCGGCGAGGGTCGCGAGCTGGTCGAGCCGAGAGGGCGACAGCGCGAGGTCGAGCGCCGACAGGTTCGAGGCGAGCTGCGCGAGCGTTACGGCGCCGGACAGGACCACGTCGGCCCACGGTTGCGCCAGGGCGGCGGCGATGGCGATCGCGTCCGGTGAGGCCCGCTGGTCGGCACCGTCGTCGGCCGCCATCCGGTCGAGCGCATCGGCAGCCGCGCTGGCCGCACCAGGTTGCCGCACGGCGAGGCGCCCGTTGGCCAGCGCCTCCTTGACGATGATGCCGCAGCCCTCCCGGTGGGCATCCTCGAGGGCGGGCCCCGCGGACGGCTCGAGGAGGTTCCACGTCGCCTGCACCACGCCGAATGGATTCACCCCGTCGATCCGGATCTCGAGGGCCGACCGGATGGTGTCGGCCTGGCGCGCGCCGCTCACGGTCACCCCGATCGCCAGGCCTGCGTCGCGCTGTCGGGCGAGCTCGTGGAGCACGGCGGTGTCGGCGAGCACGCCGCTCTCAAGCGTGGCGGAGTGGACCTGGTACAGGCGCAGCCACGGGCCGAGCAGCGCGCGGCTCTCGTCGAGCTGCCGGCGCAGGGTCGCGAGCGAGTGGTCCTTGACCTCGTTCACGGCGGCGCCGACGCGCCAGCCGGCGGTGTACGTGTAGCCCCACTTCGAGCCGACCGTGAGCGCGCCCGGCGGCAGGTCCCGGCGGCGGAGCCACGCGGCCAGGAACTCCTCCGCACGTCCATACGAGCGGGCGGCGTCCACGTAGCGGACGCCTGCCGCGTACGCGGCATCCAGTATCGCGTGGGTCCGCTCGCGCAGCGCCTCCACGCTCCGATCCGCGCCCAGGTCTGCGTCCCGACCGAGGTTGATGTAGCCGGGCCGTCCCACGGCGGCGAGCCCGAGGCCGATCGGCGTCACCGTGATGCCCGTCGATCCGAGCTGGCATGTCTGCATGATCGGCCCAGCATACCGGGAGCCTGCCATCCCGCCGAGCTCCGGGCGGGGGCGAGGCGCGGAGGCTGCGAGGAATGTGCGTCGGCGCCGTCGAGCATGTGGTCTGCCCCCCTCCCATCGCCAGCCCGGGCCTCCTGCGCCCGCGCCGTCGGCGAACCCGGGGCAGGCGCCCTGCAGGGCACCGACGGCTCGGTGCTGCTGGCCCACGGCGGACCCGCCCTGACCCCGCTCATCCTGTCAGCGGTCATCGCGCTCCACCACGACCCGGGCGTTCGCTTCGTGGCCGTACCCGAGCTGCTGGGCTGGACGGCGCCGTGAGCGTGAGGCCATCAGGGGTAGGCCGCACCACCCCTGAAACCCGAGGCGGCGGCCCCCTGGCCGTTCCACGGCGAAGGCCACGTCCACGGCGATAGTCGCGGCTGGATCGTGGCCCTCCCGACGTGCGCCTCGCACGCAAGGGCACTTCCCGCCCCACTTGCTTGACCCCGGACCGAGCTCTGCGAGCCACGAGCGACGTGCCAAACGCCCAGAGGGTCACTCGTCGGACTCCTCGAAGGCCGCGGCGAAGGAGTCGGGGATCGGCCGTTGCCACACCCATCGTCCGTCGTTCGGCCAGAGGCAGAGAACCTTCCACCCGTGAAACTTGCCGTCGACGGGATCGATCGCGTAGACGCCACGGAAGAAGCGGCAGGCGATGCAGCCCTCCAAGCCCAGCGGCACATCGTCGATAGGGCAGGCCTGGCCAACCTGGCGCAGTTCAGCCATGCGGTACTCCGGGAACCATCCGCTCCTCGGTGCCCCTGGGCGCGAGGTGCCGGTCGAGCCTGTCCACGCCCGAGGCGGCCGTGCCCATCGGTCAGAACGGGTCGGGCGGGCGGGCCTCGTTTGCCAGCGTCGCCACCAGCGCGTCCGCGGCCGCAGCCGCGGCGGCATGCACCTGGACGAGCGGGACATCGGCGGCCAGCGTGCGCTCCCGGACCGACTCGAACTCGGGCATGGCACTGACGACCCGACCGTGCAGGAGCTTCAGCTTCACGGTCACCGGACCGAACCGCGTGGCGACGGTCTCGAACGCCCGGTCCGCCTCGTGGCGGCGCACCGGGTGGACGCGGACCCCGAGGGTGGTGGTCTCCCGGAGCAAGAGGTCCGCAAGGGCCTCCTCGTCCTGCGAGCGCGCCACCACGCTGACGAGCGCGCCGGCGCGCCCCTTCTTCATGAGCAGCGGACTGAGGGTGACGTCGAGCGCGCCTGCCGCGAAGAGCACGTCCGCGACGGGTGCCAGCAGCTGCGGGCTCATGTCGTCCACGTTCGTCTCGAGCACGACATGCTCATCGTGCGCGGCATCCGGTTCGGGGACCGGTTCCCCGATCCACAGCCGGAGCACGTTGGGCCAGGGCAGCTCCGTCTGCCCGGCCCCATATCCCACGGTGCGGATCACCATGGGGGGCTGCTCGAAGCGGGCCAGCGTCGTGACCAGTGCAGCGCCGGTAGGCGTGACCAGCTCGTGCCCGTCACCGAAGGGGCGGATGGGCGCCCCGGCGGCGGCAAGCAGCTCGAGGGTGGCAGGCGCCGGCAGTGGCAGCTGGCCGTGATGACCCCCCGCGATCGACCCCGGGCTGCCCGGGATCGGCGACGCATACAGGCGGTCGATGCCAAGATACGCGAAGCCAGCCACCGCGCCGACCACGTCGGCGACGGAGTCGATCGCGCCGACCTCGTGCAGCTCGACGTCTTCAGTGGCCTGCCCGTGGATGCGCCCTTCAACCTCCGCGATCCGACGCAGGACGGCCAGGCTGCGCACGCGGATCACCTCGTCGAGCTCGGCCGCCTCGAGCAGGGCGGCGAGATCGCGGAGCGTGCGGTGCGGCTGCTGCGGGGTGGCGATCACCTGCACGCGGGTCGCGCGAAGCGCGCCGCTCTGGACCTGGCCGGACTCGAGGCGCACGTAGCCCGCGAGCGAGAGGCCGTCCAGCACCGCGGACAGGTGGGCGAGCGGCACGCCGGCGTCGACGAGGGCGCCCAGGACCATGTCGCCACTGATCCCGGAGTAGCAGTCCAGGAACCCGATCCGCCCGGCGAGCGCAGGGGCGGACACGCCGCGCTCGCTCATGGCGCCACCGGTGCCCCCGTCGTCGTGAGGGCCGGCCATTCGGCGTCGACCGTCGACGATGTCGTCGCGGGGGCACCGCCCCGGTTGATCAGGCCGGCCAGGTACCCGGCACCGAACCCGTTGTCGATGTTGACCACCGCGATCCCCGGTGCACACGCGTTGAGCATGCCGAGCAGCGCCGCCACGCCGCCGAAGCTCGCCCCGTAGCCGATGCTGGTGGGAACCGCCACGACGGGAACGTCGACCAGCCCGCCGACCACGCTCGGCAGGGCCCCATCCATGCCGGCCACGACGACGATCACCCGGGCGCGGTGAAGCCGGTCACGTTGGTCAAGCAACCGGTGGAGCCCGGCCACGCCGACGTCGAACACGCGCTCGACCGCGTTGCCCATGACCTCGGCGGTCACCGCCGCCTCCTGCGCCACCGGGATGTCGGCGGTGCCGGCGGTCAAGACCAGGACGCCGGGGGCCGGCGCCACGGGTTGCGGATCGGGCACCACGATCGTCCGCCCGACGGGATCGTGCACGGCCGCAGGCACCATCGCGTGGACCGCGGCGAACATCTCGGCGGTGGCCCGGGTGGCCAGGACCGCACCCCCCTCCCGGGCCAGCCGCTCGACCAGCTGGACCACCTGGGGTACCGTCTTGCCCTGGCAGAAGACGACTTCCGGGAACCCCTGGCGCAGCCCCCGGTGGTGATCCAGCCGGGCGAACCCGAGATCCTCGTACGGGAGGGTGCGCAGCCGCTCGACGGCCGTCGGCACGTCGAGCCGCCCGTCCCGGACCTCGTCGAGCAACCGCTCCAGGCGACGCTCATCCATCCTGGTGCCCCACCGCGCTGTCAGGTACACGCACGAACAGCGGCAACCTGCGCCGAGCTCGCAGCGCGTCGGTATCTGGCGTTCCGATCACCTCGTTCAGGCTGCCCGAGCGGTAGCCCTGCAGGTCCAGCGCGACGTAGTGGAAGCCCAGCCGCTGGAGCCCGCGCACGATCGCCTCGCGGGTGGCAGGCGTCGCGGCCCGCTCGAGCTCGTCGGGCAGCAGCTCGACCCGGGCGACGTCGCCGTGGTGGCGCACGCGTGTCTCCCGGAAGCCGAGGGCGCGGACGACTCGTTCGGCCGCCTCCAGTTGCCGGAGCTTCTCGACCGTCACCCGCTGCCCGTACGGGATGCGGGTGGCCAGGCAGGGAGCGGCCGGCTTCTGCCAGTTCGGCAGTCCGTAGGCGTGGGCGAGCGCGCGCACCTCCGCCTTGGTCAGCCCCGCCTCGGCGAGCGGCGCCCGCACCCCGGCCTCTACTGCCGCCCGCGCTCCGGGGCGATAGTCCCCGCCGTCGTCCACGTTCTCGCCGTAGACCACGCAGGCGATCCCTTCCTCTCGCGCCGTCGTCGCAAGTCGCGCGAACAGCGTGCCCTTGCACACGTAGCAGCGGTTGGGCGTGTTCGCCGCGTAGCCCTCGATGTCGAGCTCGTGGGTCTCGACCTGCCGAAGCCCGATGCCAATCATCCGCGCGACCGACATGGCGGCCGCGAGCTCATCGGCGGCGAGCGACGGGGACACGGCGATGCAGGCCAGGGCGCGCGGTCCCAGAGCGCGGTGCGCCGCCGCGGCAAGCAGGCTGCTATCCACGCCGCCCGAGTAGGCGACGAGGACGCTCTCCGTCTGCCGCAGGATGTCCACCAGAAGGTCGTGTTTGGCCGCCAACTCGGTCGGGATCGATACGTCCGGCGGGAGGCGCACCCGCGGGTGGGTCATCGGAGCAGATACCCTCCGTCGATTACCAGGGTGGCGCCGGTGATGTACCGGGCGTCGTCCGAGGCGAGGAACGCAACGGCGCCGGCCACCTCTGCCGGCTGAGCCGCCCGACCGAGCGGAATCAACGGCAGGGTCGCCTCGGCAACCGCGGGATCGGCCAGCAGCTCGCTGGTCATGGCCGTCTCCACGACCCCGGGGGCCACCGCGTTGACGGTAATGTCATGGGACGCGAGCTCGAGGGCCATGGCGCGCGTCAGCATGCGCACCGCGCCCTTGGAGGCCGCGTAGTGGGCCTGGAACTCGATCGCCACCTCGCTGGTGATGGAGCTCAGGTTGATGATGGAACCGCTGTGGTGCGCGGCAGCGAGGCGTCGCGCGACCGCCTGGGAACACAGAAACACGCCCTTGGCATTCACGGCCATGGTGCGGTCCCAGTCGGACTCGCGGAGGCGGAGAAAGGGCCGGTAGCCCATGATCCCCGCGTTGTTGACCAGGATGTCGACGGGTCCGAGCCGCCGCCACGCCTCCTCGACCGCCGCGTCGACTGCCTCCGCCGAGGACACGTCCACGGTGAGAGCAATGGCCGCCGCCCCGCCCTGCTGGAGCAGGGCGGCGGTCTCGATGGCCGAATCGGCGACGACGTCGGCGACGGCGACGGCGGCTCCCTCGCGGCCGAGCCGGAGGGAGACGGCCCGACCGATGCCGGAGCCACCGCCCGTCACGAATGCGACGTGCCCGGTGAACCGTCCGACAGGTGCCGACGCGTCCATCAATCACGTACCTCCGACGATGATCGTCACCCGTCCCAGCGTGCCCCCGGCTGGCGCGGACGCGCCGGCCGGTACCTCGATCCGCGCCAGGACGCCACTCCCGGGCGAACGAAGGACGTCCTCCGTTCCGTCCTCGGCCCGGAAGCGGAGGACCGGCTCGAGTCGGGCCACGAAGTCCCCCTCTTCCTTGAGCCACGCCACGACGGTGACGCCCTTGTCGGGGACACCGATCCGGATGTCGGCCATCGCGGGTCAGACGTGCGCGAGGAGACCGGCCTCGGTGCCGAGGTCGATCAGGTCCTGGTTGATCTGCGCGAAGACGTACACCGGGGTGCAGCCCGCCCGCACGATGACCTTGCGGGCCAGCTTCAGCGCTTCGCGGATCTTGGGCGCGCTCGGAAAGTACTCCCAGCAGTCGCCCACGAGGAACACGACCTTGTCCCGGCAGTACTCCGGCTCGAGGTCGGGCTGCCCGCCGGCGATGAACACGATGTCGTCGAGCTTGGCGTTGTACTCGCCGAGGTCGAAGCCACTGTGCATGGCGAAGTTGTCAATCGCGCCGCGGATGTTGATGAAGCAGCCGGGGCAGGTCTGCTGGGTGAGGACGTCCAGGCCGGGCCAGACGCCGACCGGGTTGCCGTTCGCCCGCAGGAAGTGCTTCCTGACGCTGTCGACGGGCGCGCCCACGACGTCGATGTGGTCCAGGCGCATCTCGCCCAGCCCATCGTGGTACGCGATGCGGGTCGACGGGACCTCCTTCGGCTCGAACCCCATGCAGGCCCCGGTGACCGAGTCCACCGCGACGGTGTCGGTGCCGGCGATGATGAGGCCCATCTCGATCGGTGTGCCGGTGTGGGGCCCCTGGCCCTCCATCCCGATCACGGCGTCGACGATGGTCAGGTCGGCCTTCCGGATCCGGTACTCGTCGACCACCTTGGGATCGATGTCGTTGCGGTGCTGGCCCTGCTGGTTGGTGTGCAGGCCCTTGCCGTCGACCCCGCCCTCGCTCGGATGGTCGTTGCGCAGGATGCCCTGCCAGTTCGCGATCCCGAGGGTCACGGTCTTGGCCAGGTGGACCTTCATCTTGGGCACGTTGATCACGACGTCGGCGTCGAGGAACGGCTTCCAGACGTCGGCCTCGTGGAGGTACCGCGCGCCGGGCACCTTGACGTGCACCGTCTCGTGCTCGTCAAAGTAGACGATCCGGTCCGCCTTGCCGCGCTCGGCCGCCTCCTGGAGGCCGCTCTGCGCCATGGCCGGCCGGGCCATGCCGATGTGCTTGCCGAGCGACGGATTGTCGCCGACCGCGATCTCGCCGGCCTTGGACTCCTCCTTGAGATACAGGAGGATCGCCTCGAGCGTGCGCGGGTCGACCACGGCGAAACTCGTCGGTGGGGCCTGGAAGGCGAGGTTCGGCTTGACCAGGACCTTCTGGCCCGGCTTGATGACGCTGTCGATGCTGCCGACGGCGAGCTCCACGGCCTCCTTGACGGCGGCCTTGATCTTCGCAACGTCTTCGTCGTAGCGGATGTATTCGCCGGCCATGAACTGGGCGTTGCCCTTGAGCTCGCCGGTCTTCGCGATGGCTACGCGTGTCGTCATGAACGAGACCTCCGTGTGCCAACCCTGCCGGCCGAAGGGGCCGGGAGGGAGGCGCTACTTCGCACCGGCGCCGGCCCCGGCGCTGACCCCGACCCCTTGGGGCGCCGCAGCGGCGGCCGGTTCAGGCTCGGGCTTGGGGTAGTAGGGCTTCATCACGTAATCGAAGAAGAACGCGCCGATCGGGCCGCCGACGATCGGGCCGCCCACCGTCACCAACAGCGACCCGCCGTCGCGCACGCCCGGAAAGGCGATCGACCCGAAGCCCATCAGCAGGGTCATGATCCGCGGACCGAGGTCGCGCGCGGGGTTCAGGGAGGTCATCGTCAACGGCGCGGTGACGAAGACCAGCATGCAGACGGCCACGCCAAGTGCGATCGGGAAGAACCAGCCCCGCGGCGCATTGAC
>JAJYJR010000250.1 GCA_021789355.1 Chloroflexota bacterium
TGTGCGAGATGGCGGCCGCGCTCGGCGAGCGGCAGAACAACGTGAGCAACCACCTGGCCCGCCTGCGGGAGGCCGGCCTGGTCCGGGCCAGCCGCGTGAGCGGCGACTCGCGCCGGGCCTACTACGAGCGTGACGAGGCGGCCTGCGCGGCCGCGCTCACCACGCTGCGCGCGCTGCTGGAGGCCGCTGAGTGACCACCCTCGCGGTCCGCCGACCGCGTCCGCCGCTCCCGCTCATCGTCGTCACGGCCGTCGTCGCCTGGCTCGTCGCCTGGTTCGCGGAGAGCCCGCTCGCGGACTGGCTGAGCTACGACCTGCTGCGCCTCGAGCGCGGCTCGCACCTGGGCGGGGCGGTGGACTTCTTCCTGGCCGACGTGCCCAAGGTCTTCCTGCTCCTGCTCGGGATCGTGACCGTGGTCACGCTGATCCGCGGGTTCTTCCCGCCCGAGCGGGTGCGGGCGGCGCTGGTGGGCCGGGGGACGTTCGCCGGCTCCGTGGCGGCGGCGGCCTTCGGCATCGTGACCCCCTTCTGCTCCTGCTCGGCGGTGCCCCTCTTCATCGGCTTCGTGGAGGCCGGCATCCCCCTCGGGGTCACCTTCGCCTTCCTGATCAGCTCGCCGGTGGTGAACGAGGTCGCGCTCGTGCTCCTGTGGGGCCTCTTCGGCCCGGAGATCGCGCTGGTGTACGTGGCGGCGGGGCTGGTGGTGGCCATCGCCGGGGGGCTGGCGATCGGCGCGCTGCACCTGGAGCGCTACGTGGAACCCTACGTGTGGGAGTTGCAGGGAGCGGGCGGCCGGCAGATCGAGGTCCGCTTGAGCTGGGAGGACCGCATCCGCGACGCCTGGCGCTACACCGTGGACCTGGTGCGGCGGATCACGCCGTACCTGCTCCTCGGCATCGGCATCGGCGCGCTCATCCACGGGTACGCCCCCACGGAGCTGGTGGCGGCCATCGGCGGGCGCTCCAACCCGTTCGCGGTTCCCATCGTGGTGCTCATCGCGCTCCCGCTCTACTCGAACGCCGCGGGCACCATCCCGATCGTCCAGGCGCTCCTCGGGAAGGGGATGCCACTGGGCACCACGCTCGCCTTCATGATGGCCATCACGGCCATCAGCCTGCCCGAGTTCATCATCCTGCGGAAGGTCATCAAGCCCCAGCTCATCGCGATCTTCGCGGGGGTGGTGACGCTCGGGATCCTCTGCATCGGCTACCTCTTCAACGCCCTCATCCACTGACACCGCACCCGGGCAGCCCGCGGCCGCCCCACGTGCACCTTCGAGAGGAGACGCCCCGTGCGGAAGATCGAAGTGCTGGGGCCCGGGTGCCCCAACTGCCGGCGCCTGGAGGCCAACGCCCGGCAGGCGATCGCCATGGCCGGTGTCGAGGCCGAGATCGTCAAGGTCGAGGACTATCGCCAGATCATGGCCTACGGTGTGATGAGCACCCCTGCGCTGGTCATCGACGGCCGCGTGGTCAGCTACGGCCGCATCCCCTCCGCCGGCGACATCGCCGAGATGCTCTTCGTCTGACCGACCTGGGCGCCGCAGTCCGGCGAGTCCATGCTGACGGCCTATCGTGGGGGCCGGAGCGGCCCGAGTCGGGCGATTGGGGCCAGCCGGATGGCGCGGACGGCGGACGGACGAGGAGGAGCCCCTGACATGCGGACCCTGCCGGTCGAACAGGCGGTCGGACTGCGCCTGGCCTGCGACGTGACCGGGATCACCGCGCACCAGGTGCGCGCGATCCTCACGAAGGGCATGCGCATCGAGCCGGGGCACGTGGCCATGCTCCGCGACGCCGGCCACGATGTCGTCTACGTGCGGGACGACGACGAACCCGACAGCGCGGCGGAGCTGGTGTCCGAGGATGAGGCCGCGCTGGAACTTGCCCGCGCCCTGTCCGGGACCGGGCTGGGGATCCAGCCGGGCGGGTCTGGCCGGGCCTTCCTGATCGCCCGGGCAGATGGCCTGGTGCGGATCCGGAAGGACACGTGCGCGCGGCTGAACGACTCCGAGGTGGCGCTGGTCATGACCCTGCCGCAGCACAGCGTCGGGCGGGCGGGCCGACTCGTCGCGGCGGTGGACCTCGTCCCGCTGCAGGTCCCGGCCACCGGGCTGGCGGAGCTGGTCGCGGGCCTGGCGCAGGACGGGCCTGCGATCGAGGTTCGGCCGTTCGCGCTGCGGCGCGTCGGCCTGGTGATCACCGGCTCCGAGGTGTACGAGGGACGGGTGGCGGACCTCGTTGCCCCGGTCGTGCGGGCCACGGTGGCTCGGTACGGCGGCGAGGTCGGCGACGTCCAGGTGGTGCCGGACGACGAGGCTCGCATCGCGGCGGTCATCCTGGGGCTGGTGACGACACACGACATCGTGGTGGTGACCGGCGGGATGAGCATCGACCCCACCGACCGCACCCCCTCGGCGATCCGGCGCGTCGCCGATCGCGTGGTCAAGTACGGGCTCCCGGTCCTGCCCACCGCCATGAGCATGGTCGCCTATCGCGGCGCGGTCCCCATCCTGGGCATCTCGTCAGGGATCATCCACTACCCCGACGGGAACGTCCTCGAGCGGCTGCTGCCGCTGGCCATGTGCGGCGAGCCGATCACCCGCGCGGAGCTCGTGGCGGCCGGCGTCGGCGGCCTGGGCGCCGCGTTCGTGGCCGATGTCGAACGACGGATGGGGCCTCAGGCCTAGCGTCGTCTCCCAGCCTGCCCTGCCAGGCCTCCCGTCGACGCATCCACAGGCAGATCCGGCCGGGTGGCGGGGCACGGCGGGCAGCGTAGGAGTGGGGTCGGCGGGCACGTACCGGCGATCCGGCATGACCTGATGGTCCGGGGCAGCGAACGGCCGGAGGAGTTCCCCTACTCCTCCAGCCACCACTCGGACGAGGCAGCGAGGCCCCCGTCCGCGGTGGCATGCTACCGGACTGACCGTCGACCACCACCTGGTCGCCGCAGGCCCGCCGTTCACCTCGGCCGCGCGTTCTGAATGCCAATCCGCGGCAGCGTCGGCGGGGCCGCCTGATAGGCGCCGGCCTCGACGAGCGCGGCGAACTCGGTCCGGGGCTGCAGCGCGGTGACGAACGGTCCCCACAGCTCGACCCGCTCGAAGACCGCCGTCATGAGGTCGCGGCGCGCGGCCTGCAGCTCGGCCGAGGTGTCCTCGGGGTCGCCCCACAGGTCGCCGACGTGGCGGAGCAGCTCGGCGGCGGCCTCCAGGTCCACCATCTGCTGCGCGACCGAGGCAGGCGCATCGCGAAGCTCCGCGATGCGGTCTCGCGTTTCGCGCCGGAGACGGTCCAGATCGAGGGCGCTCACGGTGCTGTCGCCATCGGCGAAGGCGGCCGCCTTGGAGCGCAACTCGGCCTCGAGCCGCGCGATCTCCAGGTGGCGCTGGTCCTCGCGCTGCCCTGCCTCAGCTTCGGAGGCCAGGCGCGCGATGACCGCCTGTCGGGTCGTGTCGTCGAGTCGAAACGCGTGCCAGAAGTCTGCCAGGTGGCGCAGGTACTCGACCTCCGCGTAGCTCTGGCGCTCTGGCTCGCAGAACGCGTGTTGGCCCGGGTGGTGGTAGCGCGGATGCGGCACCGTGCCCCCGTACTGTGCCGTCGCCTTCATCCCGCAGCGCCACCAGGCGAGACCGGCGAGGACATAGATGAAGCGCCGATGGTGGCTGGCGAGGACCGCCCGGCTGCGCCCGCGGAGACCCTCGGCGAGCTTGGCGTCGATGCGCGCGGCGAGCTCCGGCGCGAATAGCGGCTCGATGGATCCGGTCACCCCGTCGAGGTACCCGCGCTTCCGCGCTCTGCGCGAGACGTGGTAGCCGAGCACACCGCGGTGCAGCGGCAGCGTCAGCAGGTCGTAGATCGCCTGCTTGGTCCAGTGCTTGCCGCGACGCGTCTCGTAGCCCTGCGCGGTGGCCCACGCGGCCACCGTGGCACAGGTCTCGCCGGATCCCAGGAAGCGCGTCCCGATGGCCCGCACGATGGGAGCCTCGCTCGCGTGGTGGGCGAGGGGGAGGTTGTACTTGTCAGGGCGGCGCCAGCCGAAGGGGGCAACCCCGGCCTGGCTGACCACCTTGAGCGCCGCATCATCGCCGCGCACGATGAACCCCTCGATGCCGTCGGCGACGCGGCGGCTGAGCTTGTCGACGTACTCCTGGTTCTCCGCGTGCTTGCGGTTCTTGGCCCCCCGTGTCTTCGCGTTCGAGGCGATGAGGACATCGTCGTCCTCGAGGTACACGACGAAGCAGCCGGCACGATGCAGCTCTTCCTCGATCTGCAGGGCACCAAGGACGTTGCGTGCATAGCGCGACGCGTCATAGAAGATGAGGACGCGAATCCGGCCGGCACGGGCTGCCTCGAGCTGTTCGCGCGTCTCGCGCGCGCTGGCCATATCCTTGCCGGTCTCGGTGCGCTCCCAGGCCAGGCCAGTGTCGAGCAGGCCATGGGACCGGCCGAAAGAACGGATGCGGCGTGCCTGCAGGTCAGTCGAGCCATTGCTGGTCTGACGCTCGTCGCTGACGCGCACGGACATGGCGAACGGCAGACCCCGCAGGTCCTCCGGCCTGACGTCATACGGGGCGTTGGGATCGAGCTGCCAGGGATCGGTGGGAACGCCGCGGCGCTGCATCGGAGCGCCTCACGCCGCCGGCCGGAGGGTTCCGGCCTCGGGAGCCAACGACGCGTCGGCGGGCAGACGCAGCCGGTAACGCACGAGGGCGGCCAGCGCGTCGATGAGCGGCGACTGGTCGCTGCTGGTGACGACATGGACGAAGGGGGTCCCCTCCTCCGCCCGGAGGTCGTCGTGGGCGATCCCGGAGACCGTTCCGAGGATCTGGGGATCGGGGCTGGATAGCGGCATGAGCGGGGCTCCGCGCTGCGGCAGGGACCGCCCGGTTCGCGAGCGGTGCGGGAGCGTCGACGGGGTTCGGCTGCTGTCAAGCGCGCTCGCGCCAGAATGCGGTGCCATCCGTCACCACCGCCGGGCAAGCCAGGTCCCCAGCCGGAGCGCTCCGACCAGGAGGGCACCCGCGGCTTCGGCCGGGGCATAGGGGTGGGCGTCGGGCACCGCGCGCACGTGCAGCCGCAGCACGAGGAACGCGGCGAGAAGTTCGAGCGGCGACCAGGCGCGGGACGATCCCAGGAGCGCGATCCCGTGCACCCCGGCGACGAGCAGCAGGCACCCGAGCCACTGGCCGGGGCCCGTCGTGACGAGCCAGGCCGCAGCCCGGGCCCGCACGCAGCGCTCCTGCGCCGGGCCGGTGGCCGGGCGGCCGGTCGGGCTCGCGCCGGACGCCGACCGCGGCGCCTGCCCAGGCGCCGCGGTCGCGTGGATACCGGCGATCCGGCGGAGCGCTGCATACGCGGCGTTGAGCTCGCGCATCCGAGCGGTCGAGCCGCCGTGGTCGGGATGGTGGCGCCAGGCGAGGCGCCGATACGCGGCGTGGACGGTCGCGGGATCCGCCCCGGGTGACACGCCGAGCACGCGCCAGGGGTCCATCGTGCGTCAGGCCCGGGCCGCGGGACCGGCCGGATCGAGCGCGCGCAGGAGCGTCCAGGCGATGCCGGCGAGGAGCCCGGCCACGAGCACGACGAGCAGGGCCGCGCCGCACAGGGCGAGCAGGGCCAGGCGGATCCCGATGCGCAGGAACGGGATCATGCCGGGCCCGTCACGCGGGCCGCGGCCAGCTGCGCGAGCCGCTCGCCGAGCGCCGCGCCGCTCAGGGTCTGGTCGGCGAGCAGCGTCTCGGCGAAGCTCAGCACGGCCTCGCGGCGGCGTTCGAGGATCGCCTCCGCCCGCGCCGTCTGGCGGTCCAGCTCGAGGCGCACCGCGGCCGCCCGTGCGTCGAGGAGCCGGGGGCCGGCCTCTCGGGTGAAGGCATCAGTGTTGAGGCCGCCCCAGGCGGCGTCGCTGCCACAGGCGAGGCGCGAGAGGAGCAGCTCGGTGGCCTGCTGCATGTCGCTGCCCCCACCCAGCGACCCTGAGCCCAGGACGAGGCGCTCGCCGATCGCCCCGGCGAGGAGAACGGCCACCCGCGCCAGCAGCTCGTCGTCGGCGAGATCCGGGTGCGAGCCGTCGTCGGGCCCGAGCTCGGTGCGCCCACCGCGGTGGTCGCCCAGGGCGACCGCGCTGATCTCCCCCGGCCCGAGCAGCTCGAGAGCCACGACGGCATGGCTGGCCTCGTGGACCGCCTGGCGCCTGCGCTGGGCTGCCGTCAGGGCCGGCACTTCGTCGACCTCCCCGTGACGGCGCAGGGCCTCCTCCCAGTGGCGGGCCGTGAGCCCGCCGGTCACGCCGTCCGCCAAGGCCAGGGCGAGCCCGTCGTCGAGCGCCCCCAAGAGGTCCGCGCCGCTGCGCCCGCGGGTGAGCTCGGCCGCCCGCTCGAGATCGATCGGCTCGGCCACCCGGCGACGCGCGAGCAGATAGGCGAGCAGCTCGCGCCGCTCCTCACGCGTGGGCAGCTCCAGGCGCACGATCCGCCCAAAGCGCCCCGCACGCAGGAGCGAGCGATCGAGGTACGCGGGATCCGTGTTCGTGCTCGCGACATACAGCATGCGGCCTCCGTCGCGCAGCCCGTCGAGCGCCGAGAGGAGCGCATACAGGACGCTCCGCGAACGGCGGTCGTGGACCCGCGACCCGCGCTCCAGGGCCACCGCATCGATCTCGTCGATGTAGAGGACGGCGGGGACCGGGTGGGCCGCGAAGTGCCGGGCGAAGGCCGCCACTCGTCGCTCCGTGAGCTCCGCGGCGGTGCACTCGTAGTAGGGCACGGCGTCGCCCAGGAGCGCCGCGAGGATGCGCGCCAGGTTCGTCTTGCCGACCCCGGGCGGCCCGGTGAAGAGGACGCCGCGCACGATGCTGCCGCCCGCCGCGGTCACGGCGTCGGGGTCGCGCAGCATGGCCGCCAGGCTCGCCACCTCGCGCGTCGCGCGCGGCGAGCCGACATGGTCGGCGAGGGTGAGGCCGCGCACCGCCACCCGATGGCGGCGCAGCCAGCGCCGCACGTCGTGCGTGCCGGCCGATCGATGCCGGGCTGCCATGCGGGCCGGTCCTCCGTGCGGGTCGACGATCTCCGTACGGGACGCCGGGACGGACCTCGGTGTCGAGGCCGTCGGTGCCCAGCGTTCCCAGGGTGCCCGAACGACGCAGCATTCGTGCGCGTATGGGCGGGTTCGCTTGACGGATGCGCCGCGGCGCCCACGCTCCTCGTGCCCGGCACCGCGCTCGGCGCCGGTGTTATTCGTGGAGCCGCCCGTGCCGCCTTCCACCCGCTATCGCACCATCGCGGAGATCGCCGCGGAGCTCGGCTACACGCGGCGCTGGGTGCTCCGCCAGGTGGAGCTCGGGCGCCTCGCCGCGATCGCGTTCGACGCGGGGCATCGCCGCTCCTACCGCATCCGGGAGGCCGACTTCGCGGCATTCCGCGCTCGCTACCTGCGCGACGCTCTCGAGCTGCCACGCCGCGATGAGGCCTGACGCAGGCGCCACTCCAACCCAACCCGGTCCCCCCTAGGCGGCGCGGGCTTGGCTTGGAGTCGCCGGCCGGTACAGGGGCCGGTTCGCGGGACCCGCCTTGACCAGGCGACCCTCCCGCACGTGCGCCGCGAGAGCCTGCCGGGCCGTCTCGTCGCTCACCCCGCGCAGGGCGGCGAGCTCCGATGCGCTGAGCCCGCCCGTCGGGTCGGCGGCCACCCGGGCGGCGGCGAGGGCCACCACCGCCTCGGCGTCGATCCCGCCCGGGTAGCGGGGCGCGGCCGGCAGCGGGATGGGCCCCGCGTGCAGCTCGAAGCTGGCGCTGGCGCCGTCGAAGACCAGGCGCAGCGACTCCGACTCGGCGTCGCGCATCTCGGTGTCGAGGCGCAGGTGATCGCCCTGCCGGGAGAGGACCAGATTGGCGTCGGTGCTGCTGATGATGGCGCCGGAACCGCGCGCGGCGTTGCCGACCGCCCCGGCCTCGGCCCCGTGCTTGACCACGTGGTGCACCACCAGCACGGCGCACCCCAGGCCGGTCAGCGCCTGCAGGG
>JAJYJR010000251.1 GCA_021789355.1 Chloroflexota bacterium
GCAGGGAGTGAACCGATGACGCAGGTGGCGACGATCGCAGCCGAGTCCGTCCCGCCCGGGATCGAGCGCCCCGAGGCGGCCGGCCTCGTCGGGATCGAGTCCGGACCGGCGCTCGAGGCGCTCTTGCATCGCGCGGCCGACGTGCGAGACGCGAGCGGCCGCACGCGAATCACCTACTCCCCGAAGGTCTTCATTCCGCTCACGAAGCTCTGCCGGGACGTCTGCGGCTACTGCATCTTCGCTCGGCCGCCGCGCCGCGGCGAGGCCGCGTATCTCGGGGTGGACGAGGTCGTCGACATCGCCCGGGCCGGCGCGGCCGCCGGCTGCCTCGAGGCGCTGTTCACCCTCGGCGACAGGCCGGAGCTGCGCTACCGGGTTGCTCGGGACGAGCTCGCGGCGCTCGGCCACGAGACGACGACGGGCTACCTGGCCGAGGTCGCGGGCACGGTCCTGCGCGAGGCGGGGCTCTTGCCGCACGCGAACCCCGGCGTGATGACCGAGGCCGAGCTCGCCCGCCTGCGGACGGTCGCACCGTCGCAGGGCCTGATGCTCGAGACGACGGCGGAGCGGCTGGCCGGGCGCGGCGGGCCCCACTGGGGTTCCCCCGACAAACATCCGGCGCGACGCCTGGCGATGATCGAAGCGGCCGGGCGGCTGGCGATCCCGTTCACGACCGGGATCCTGATCGGGATCGGCGAGACGCGCGCGGAGCGCCTCGACGCGCTCTTCGCGATCCGTGACTTGCACGCGCGCTACGGACACATCCAGGAGGTCATCGTCCAGAACTTCCGGGCGAAGCCCGGGACGCGGATGGCCGGCGCGCCCGAGCCGTCGCTCGATGACCACCTCTGGACGATCGCGCTCGCCCGCCTGATCCTGGGCCGGTCGGCCCATGTCCAGGCGCCGCCGAACCTCGCGACCGACGCCGGACGCCTGCTCGACGCGGGCATCGACGACTGGGGTGGCGTCTCGCCGGTCACCGTCGACCACGTCAACCCTGAGGCGCCGTGGCCCACCCTGGCGCAGCTGCGCGAGAGCACCGCCTCGCGCGGTTTCGAGCTCGTGCCGCGCCTGACCGTGTACCCCGAGTACGTGCGGGATGCGGGGCGCTGGATCGACGAGGCGATCCGCGCGGCCGTCTTGCGCCACGCTGACGGCGAGGGCCTTGCCCGCGAGATCGACTGGTTCGCCGGGATCACGCCGGACAGCCCCCCGCTCGAGCGGATCACCGGCGAAAGCCCCTCGACGCCGCCGCGGGCCTCGACGCCGCCGCCGGCCGGACGCGCGGCTGGGGCGCTCGCGGCGATCCTCGCCAGGGCTCGATCGGGCGACGAGCTCACGGAGGCCGAGATCGCCCGCCTCTTCGAGGCCCGGGGCGTCGAGGTCGGGGCGATCGCGGAGGCGGCCGACGAGGTCCGCCGCGAGGTCAACGGCGACACCGTCACCTACGTCGTCAACCGCAACATCAACTACACCAACGTCTGCTACTTCAAGTGCGGGTTCTGCGCGTTCAGCAAAGGCAAGCTCGCCGAGAACCTGCGCGGCCGGCCCTATCTGCTGCCGATCGAGGAGGTCGTCCGGCGGAGCGTCGAGGCCTGGGAGCGCGGCGCCACCGAGGTGTGTCTCCAGGGCGGCATCCACCCCGACTTCACCGGCCAGTTCTACCTCGACGTGTGCGCGGCGATCAAGGCGGCCATCCCGGGGATCCACGTCCACGCATTCTCGCCGCTCGAGGTGACCCAGGGCGCGGCGACGCTCGGCGTCACGATCCCGGACCTCCTCGGCCGCCTCCGGGCGGCCGGGCTCGGGACGCTGCCCGGCACCGCGGCCGAGATCCTCGACGACGAGGTCCGGGCGATCATCTGTCCCGACAAGATCGCCACGCGCGAATGGCTCGACGTGATCGCGACAGCCCACCGGACCGGGCTTCGCACGACGAGCACGATCATGTTCGGCCACGCCGACACGTACCGCTCGTGGGCCCGTCACCTGCTCGCCCTCCGCCGGCTCCAGGCGGCGACCGGCGGGATCTCCGAGTTCGTCCCCCTGCCCTTCGTCCACCTCGAGGCGCCGCTCTACCTGAAGGGACGCACCCGGCGTGGACCGACCTATCGCGAGGCGATCCTGATGCATGCGGTCGCCCGCCTCGCCCTCCATCCGCTGATCCCGAACATCCAGGCCTCCTGGGTGAAGCTCGGTCCCACCGGCGCGCGCACGGTCCTGCAAAGCGGGGCGAACGACATGGGCGGGACGCTCATGAACGAGTCGATCTCGCGTGCGGCCGGGGCCTCGCACGGCGAGGAGCTGCCGCCCGAGGCGATGGAGGCCCTGATCCGATCGGTGGGCCGGACGCCGCGCCAGCGGACGACCCTCTACGGAGAACCGCCAGCGGACCAGCGGCAGCGGTCGTTCAAGGCGCCGCCGCTCCGCGAGCTCGTCCAGCCGACGGCGCTTCGATGGGTCCGCCGACCAGGGTCCGCCGGGCCGGCATAGGAGACAGGCCCACAAGGGTGTACGCGGGCCGGTTCGGGGCATCGGAGACTCTTCCAGGGGCCTCTGGCCCGCAGCGTCGGGTGTCCACCGAACCGTGTCGACCCCTGTGGGGTGCCCTGATCGGCCCACCTGGAGGCAGCCACGGCGTGCTCCCATCGCTGCTGTACATCCTGACCCGGCACCTCCTCGAACGGGTGGCGCTGCGGTTTCGTTTGGGGCGGCGTCGCGAGGAACGGGTCACCGGCATTGGCGAAGTTGGCGGTCAAGTTGCGGTTCGCGCCGCCGGAGCTGTTCGCGACCATCTGGCCGAGTTGCTGCCAGTCGGCCTTCATGCCGGGATCGGTCCACTTGACCTTGCCGGCCCACCAGTTGTTGTAGTAGGTCGGGCCCTGGGTGTGCAGCACGAACGACTCGAGGACGTCGGTGGGCAGGTCGCCCGCCCCGAACTGGCCGATGCCGACCGGATGTTCCTGGCCGCGGCCTCCCGTGTGCTGCCCTGAAGACGCTGGTCCAGCTTCGTCGTGCGGCCCGAGACGCTTCTGGGGTGGCATCGGCGCTTGGTGGCCCGACGCTGGACGTGCCCGCGGCGGGGTCGCGGTCGCCCGCTGATCGATCCCGATGTCGTCGCGCTGATCCTTCGCCTGGCGCAGAGACTCCCCGCTGGAGATATCTCCGGATCGGGGGCGAGCTCCAAGGGCTCGGCGTGCACGTCGCGGCCACCACGATCCGCGGCGTGCTCGCCCGCGCCGTTCAGGGGGCACATGGGGGTCGCCTCGATGCGCCAGCGAGCGGGATCGGTCGACGCTGCCTTGCGACTCGAGACCGCAAAGGACGGCGGCACCGCCCGGGCTGTCGCTCGACGCGACGGATAGGACCCTCTGGTCCGGGCGCAGGCCCTCCTGCCAGCGGGTCGATGCTGCCCCCGCCGCGCACCGCGCGGAAGTAGGGAAATCCCCACCGGCGACGTAGGGTTCCACCCACTGGCACCACCCCTCCGCCCCCGATATCGTCGGGCTGCGTCCCATCGCGCGAGGCCCCCGAGGTGCGGGGCCGGGAGGGATGCATGGGACGAGCCCACCTGTCCATCAGTATGGCCCTCGGCGCCTGCCTTGTGGCACTCCTCGGGGCTCCCCGCGGTGGTCGGCGCGGCGCCGCCGACGGCGGTCAGGGTCTCCGTGACGGCCGATCTCGACGGTCGCGTCATCGCCGTCTCCGAGATCCCCGACTGGTACTGCCACGACCTCGACTACCCGCGCATCCACTGCTTCCGCAGCCCTGCCGCGCTCAAGCACGCCCTCGCGACACGACAGAGCACCGACTTGGCTGCCTCCCCGGCCGCGTCCGCCACCTATCTCCACGTGTATGTCGACGCGAACTTCTCGGGCGGTTACACGGTCATCTCGCAGGCGTACGACGACCTGCGCACGATCGGCTGGAACGACCGCATCAGCTCGTTCAGGGCGGTGAACGGGATCGCCGGCCATTTCGCGACCGACATCTACAACAGCGGCGCCTACTACTACTTCGGCCCCAACCAGCAGACCACCTACGTGGGCGACGCCTGGAACGCCGCTGCCCATGGCCTGGTGGCCTCGGTCGTGCCAGGACTCGACCTGGGACCCGGCAATCCCGTCCCTGCCACGATCCCCGTCAGAGACATCGCGACGGACCGAGTTGTGGCCAGGGCCGAATGTCCACACAGCAGCATTGTCGATTCAGCACGGGGTGGTGACGACCGCCTTGCCGAGTATTGGTGAAAGCCGACATTTCGGAGGCGGTTTACCTAGAAGGAGGGACGCAGAGATGATCCGGCGACTCGCGACAACCCTAGCAGCGGCGACGCTGGCGGCCGCCCTGATTCCCGCGACCGCGGCTGCGACGCCGCTCGATCCGATCACCTGCCACGGCGCCTATGTCGACGCCAGCTACAACATCCACAACTACCTGAACGCCCCGATGAGCTCCGGCACCGATCGCCTCACCGGCAACTGGTGCACGAACGGGAGCGTGGCCTGGGCCACCGCCGTGTCGGCCGTGGAGGTCTACCACAGCGGGACTCTCGGCCCGATGCAGCTCACGAGCAGCGGCTCCACCACCGCCTACGGAGACCTCCGCTTCTACGCCAATTGGAAGCGGCCGATCACCTGCCCGATCCCGCCCTACGTAGACGCGAGCGTCACGGTCCACGAGATGATCCTGGTCAGCATGGGCGGCTCGATCATCGGATACGACGTGTACGGATACGACTACGACCCCACCTGCATGTACAGCCAGGTCTGGCAGTCTGCTCCGTGAGTCCTCGCCGAAGGGCGAGAGAGTCCCCCGGGCGGCACTTCATCCGGTTCTTGACGGGGTGCCGCTCGGGGCTGAGGCTGGGGGTGCGCAACCGAGCCGCGCGGAGGGTCGCGAGATGAGCAGGGATCGCGCGAGGCCGAAGCCCGCGATCGTTCGCAATGGCCCGGCCCTGTGGATCGACGAGGGCCGGCAGTTTGACAACCCATACCTCGGGCTGTCCCCGACCGTCCACGGTGTGGCCGACAGCGACACAGGCCGCGCCCACCCGCGTGACCGCCGACGTTCGGCGCTCTCGAGCCTGAAGCGCTCGCTCGCCCGTCTCGGCCGGCAGCTGCTGCCCGGATCCACGTCGGGCAGTCGCCATCGGCGCCGCGCCTGACGCAAGACCCGCGAGCCTCGGAGCTCCCGATGTCCGGCAGTGGTGGCACATTCTCGAGCGACGGCCGTGGCGCGAAGGTCGCGCTCACGACCTTCGTCCTGACGCTCTCCGCGATCGTGCTCCTCGGGGTCTTTGGACGATCGGGAGGAGGGTCCCTTCGCGACGTCCCGAAGTCGACGCTGCGCCTTGCCACCGGGCGACCCGTCGCGAGTACCCCGCTCGCGGGCTCGCAGCTCCCGGGTCCATCGGCGGGCGGAGTGCCCGTGGCGAATGCGTCGCTCCTATGGGCGCGGGCCGGGGGCAGCGCGAAGGCGATGCTCTGGAAGGGCGCCGAGGCGATCGACGCGGGACTCGCGTGGAGCGGTGGGTTCGTCCTCTCCGGCCACGACGCGCAGGGGGCGATCGTGTGGACGTCGGACGGACGCGCGTGGAATAGCTGGAGGGGTGACGTCTTCAGGGAGGCGATCGCGATCCCGTTCCTCGTGCGGATCCCATCGGGAGTGCTCGCGGTCGGGGAGGAACCCTCGGGGAAACGTCGCGAGGGCGCCTCGCCCGGGAATGTCGAGCTGGCGATGTGGACGACACGTGACGGGCTCACCTGGCGCCGGCTCTCGGCGTCCGTCCTTGCCCCGTTCGGCGGCGCCGTGATCTCCCTCGTCGGGACCGGCGCTCCGGGGATCATCGCACTCGGAACATGCGGCACCGGGACATGCGTCTGGACCTCTCCGGATGGGACGCGGTGGAGCGCGGCGCGGCCGCTTCCCGCGCTGCTCTCCGACCTCGCTTCACTCCGCGACGTCGCTACTGCGGAGTCGGGCTACGTCCTGCTCCAGGCTGAGGGCGCCCCGCCGACAGCACACCCGGCGGTGTGGCTCTCGCGCGACGGCCGAACCTGGCGTCGATTGTCGCAGGCGTTGCCGGACGGAATCGTCCCGGACCGGCTCGTCGCCTCCGATGGCCACCTGCTCGTCTTCGCGCGGACGGCCGCCCGGAACGTCGCGATGCCGCTCCAGATGTGGGGCTCGGCCGATGGCGAGCGATGGACGCGCCTCCGCACCGAGGCCCTCCCGTTCCCTGCCCCGGTGCCGATCCCCGGCTGCGAGACGACGTATCCGCTCTTGGCCGCGGGCGGGGGCTGGTTCTACGTCGTCGCCGGCACCGGCGGCGCGTGGCGGAGCAGGGACGGCACCGAGTGGGAGCAGCTCCCGCAGAGGGATCCGCCGATCCTGTTCGACCGGCCGGGGAGCGACTGGACAGGCTCGGTCGACATCGGACACCTGGCCGTCGCCGGCCGGTCCGGGATCCTCCTCGCGCTCACGGCGACGAACCCGGAAGACCCGCCGCCCGACCCCGTGTCGGTCTGGTTCGGAGAGATCGGCGGCGGGTACCCGACCGTCGGACCGCTGGATTGAGCGCCGCAGTGATGCACGTACGGGACGCGCGAAGGAAGCCGCCGCTGGGAAGTCCTGTCGTCCCTTGATGCCATGAAGGAGCGGGCCTCCGCCCCGATGCTTATGGCGCGATCCTGAAGGGGATCTGCCAGACGCAAGCGATCAAAGAGAGGAGGCCCAGTGATGGTGTACCTCGGGGTGGACCTGCACCGCAAGGTCAGCCACGTGGTCGCGCTCGACGAGACCGGTGCGACGATCCTGTCGCGGCGGTTCGAGCACAGCCGGGAGGCGTTCCGGCGGGTGTTCGGGGAGCTCGAGCCCGAGCCGATCAGGGTCGCCTTCGAGGCGACGTATGGCTGGGGCTGGTTCGCCGACCTGCTCGCCGACGCCGGCATCGAAGCCCACATGGCCCATCCGCTCGCGACCAAGGCGATCGGCGCCGGGCGCGTCAAGAACGACGCGATCGACGCCGCAACCCTGGCCCAGCTCCTGCGCACGAACCTGCTGCCCGAGGCCTGGATCGCGCCGCCCGAGGTCCGCGAGCTGCGCCGCCTGGTCCGGATGCGGGCCTCGCTGGTCCGGATCCGCAGCCGGCTCAAGTGCCAGGTCCACGCGATCTGCGCGGACGCCTGTGTTCCGGTGCCGATGTCTGACCTGTTCGGCAAGAAGGGCCGCACTCAGCTCGAGATGCTGGCCCTGCCGTCGATCACCGCAGCGCGGCTCGCCGCCCACCTGCGGTTGATCGACGACCTCGCCCGGGAGATCCTCGCGGCCGACCGCGAGATCGTCGTGGCATTCGAGGGCGACGACCGGGTCCGCCGGCTGCTGCCGATCCCGGGCATCGGGATCCTCAACGCCGCCACCATCGTCGCCGAGGTGTGGGACGTCGGCCGCTTCCCATCGGCCGACCATCTCGCAGCGTGGGCCGGCCTCACTCCGACCGAACGTTCCAGTGCGGACCACGTCCGACGCGGCCACATCAGCAAGCAAGGCAGCCGCTGGCTGCGCTGGGCGATGGTCGAAGCTGCCACCAGGATCGGGACCTCCCGGTCGGGCAAGCTCCACCGCTTCGCCGACCCGATCGCCGAACGCCGGGGGACCAAGATCGCGCGGGTCGCGCTGGCTCGCCGGATCCTCACCCTCGCCTTCTACGCCCTCCGCGACGAGCGGGGCTGCCGGGACTACCCGGCGCTCCCGCGCCCGTCGCGCCGGCCGGTCACGGCGCGCTCGCTATGTGTCATGGCCTCACCCGACGGCCGCTCCCTTGATTGAGCCGCCTCCCGGCCGCATGCCCACCATGAGGTCCACCCTCGAATAGATGACTGACCGCACGGAGCCCGCTCAACACCTGGTGCCGCGGCCGACCCTCGTGACTGACCGACGAGGAGACGAACACGTGTTTCCACGCCCACCCCCTTGACGCCGGCCCGCTCCTTCATAGATGACA
>JAJYJR010000252.1 GCA_021789355.1 Chloroflexota bacterium
GTCGAACCGCTGGAACGTCTCGATGAGCTGCTCGGACGGGCGGTCCGAGCGCACGAACGCGCCCCGGACGACCGCCGAGCGCTTGAGCAGGCCGAGGTCGCGGGTGAGCAGCACCCGGCCGTCGACGGCGAGCTGCGCCAGCTCGTCGTCGGCCGCGTCGCGCCGGTAGAGCGTGTCGAAGCCGGAGAGCCGGAGGTAGGCGGCCAGCCGGCCGAGGTGGCCGTCCAGCACGAACGTCGCCTCGCCCGGCGGCAAGGGCGGAGGTCCCGCCAGGAGGACCGGGCCGAGGGCGACCGTCCGGAAGGGCGGGTAGACCGCCACCCGGTCGCCCGGCTCCAGCCGGTGCCCGAACGCGACCGGTTCACCGTTGACGCAGACCACCTGCACCTCGGGGTGCGGGATCCCCGCCGCCTCGATCACATCCTTCACCGCCGGAGTGCCGTGCAGGCGGCGGCGGAGCGTGCGTCCGCGCAGTGGCCCGGACAGGAAGTCGTTCAGCGGCCCGTAGGCACGCAGGTCGATGAAGGCGGCCGGGTCCTCCATGCCGCGCATTCTGCTCGCACCGACACTGCCGCAGCGCTGATCCAGCGGGACGCGGGCATCCCACCGGCGACGCCGCTACCCACCACGCCAGCAACGGCCCTCGCCGGGAACGCACCGGGACGGGCTCAGGTGGCCGGGGCGGGCCCCGGTTCGAGGAAGGCGCCGCGCGGCCGTTCCCGCGCGACCATCGACTGGCAGTACGCGTACAGGGCGTCGTAGACGATCGACTGCCGCTCGAGGATCGCGTAGTCGTCGAGCAGGCCGAGCAGACCGAAGCCTGTCGCGATCGCCTGTAGCCCAGGTCCCTCGGGCTGGCCGTAGAGCGAGTTGTCCGTGTCGGCTCCGTTCACGATGCGGCCGAGCAGCGCGAGGGCGGGATCGCGCTCCGCGAGCCGGTACCGCTCCAGCACCGCCTCGAATGAGCACCGACCGTCGTGGTGGCCCAGTTCGACGCCGGCCACGTCGAACGGAGTGGCGCCGAGCCTCTCGGCCTCCGGCAACACGCGCTCCGAGGGCACGAAGAAGAACTCGGCATCCGGATCTACGAAGCGCCGGATGAGCCAGGGGCAGCCGACCCGGTCGACCTTCACGTGTTCGCGGGTGATCCAGCGCATCGCGCGCGTCCCTCCTGTGGGTGGCGGCCGGCCCGACCGCGGTTCATGCCGGGCGCGGAGCCGACCGTCGGGCGGCCCCGCCGGGCGCGTGACGAAGCACCGACAGGGCGACCAGCTGGACCACGACGACGGTCGCGAGCGCGGCCGCGAAGGCCTCCGTGACGCCAAGCCGCTGGATCGAGGCGCTCACGACCGCGAGAAACGCCGCCGTCCCGAACAGGCCGGTCAGGATGCCCCGGAGCAGCCCGATCGCGGGTTCGGCTCCCTCGTGCCGGTGGGTGAAGGTGACGAGGACGGTCGCGATCGCCGGCAGCATCGCGAGGAACCCGCTGGTGGTCGATCCGAGCGTGGGAGCGGCGGCGGTCAGGGCGACCACCACGCCGGTCCCGACGACGACCCGCAGCGGCAGATCCCATCGCGGGGCGGCGGCACCTGACGTCCGCGCAGTCCCTTCCGGCATCACGCGGAGCGCCACCACCAGGATGGACGCCACCAGGATGAACAGCACGCCGACCGGGAGAGCGAGCGCCGGCTGGAGCGCGAGCGCCGCCGCGAGCCAGCCGATGCCGGCCGCGGCGATGGCCCCGGGCCACCCGGTACGCGTGGCGACCCGTGCGTAGGCCAGGCAGAACGCGACGATCGCGACGTTGCCGGCGACGGACGCCTCGGCGGCGGTCGCGGCGAACGACGGTCCTCGATCGAGCGCAAGGAAGAGGGCGACCGGCCCCGACGTCAGCGGCAGCGAGACCATCCAGCCGCCGATCACGGGGCCCCATCGGCGCGCACCCAGGCTGGCGCCGCCGATGAGCAATGGGGTCAGGACGAGCTTGAGCGCGACGAGGATCACGGGCGCTCAGCCTACGCGTCTGCGGGCGGGCCGTCACGGCCGCCTGGCGTGGCCTCCTGACCGACCTCCCCGATCTGCCGTGGCTCCGGCCCCGTGCCGGTCGCGTCCTCGCCGCGAGCCGCGGCCATGCCTCACCTGGAACGAGGCCCCATGTTGACAGTCGGTCTATCATAACAGCAGCCCTCAATAGCAAGTGACATGTATAAGGATGGAGCCATCATGCCGACTGCGGGGAGGCGCCGCTGGTGGGCGCTCGGGGCAATGGCCCTCGCGGTGTTCGCGGTCACCCTCGATGTGACCGTCATCAACGTCGCCCTGCCGACGCTGGCGGGCGCATTGAAAGCGTCGGAGTCGCAGCTGCAGTGGTTCGTCACCGCCTACACCCTCGCCCTGGTGGCCGGCATGCTACCGGCCGGGCTGATCGGCGACCGGTACGGGCGCAGGAGGCTCCTTTGCGCTGCCCTGCTGCTGTTCGTGGCGGGCTCGCTGGGATGCGCATACGCAACCGGGCCCGAGATGTTCACCGTCGCGCGGATCGCGCTCGGGCTCGCCGGAGCGGGGCTGATCGTCATGGTCCTCTCGCTCATCACGGTCCTCTTCGGCGAGACGGAGCGCCAGCGGGCGGTCGGGATCTGGGGCGCCGCCAACTTCATCGGCCTGCCATTGGGGCCGATCATCGGGGGCTGGATGCTCACCAACGTGTGGTGGGGCTGGATCTTCCTGATGAACGTGCCGGTGGCCCTGCTCGGCCTGGTCGCGGTGGTGGCGCTCGTGCCGGAGTCGCGACCGGCCGAGCGACCCGGCATCGACGTCGTCGGGGTGCTGTGCTCGAGCGCCGGGCTCGTGGCCCTCATGTACGGCGTCGTGGAGGCGGGGGACAACGGCTGGGGCAGTTCGAGCGCCATCGTTCCGGTCGTCGCCGGCCTCGCCGTCCTCGTGGCGTTCGTGCTCTGGGAGCGAAGGCTCACAGCACGGCCCGGCGGGCAGCCGCTGGTCGACCTGTCGCTCTTCCGCTCGCGCAGCTTCACCTGGGGCGTGGTCCTCACCGCGTTCGGCGTGTTCGGGCTGTTTGGCGTGATGTTCACCCTGCCCCAGTACTTCCAGGCGATCATGGGCGTCGACGCGCAGGGCTCGGGGTTCCGTCTCCTGCCCGTCGTCGGCGGCATGCTCGTCGGGCTCCTGCTCTTCTTCGTCCTGGTCAATCGCATCGGGGCGAAGCTCACCGTCGCACTCGGGTTCGCCGTCGTCGTCGTGGGCACGGCGATCGGGACGACGATGACCACGACGAGCGGCGATGCGTTCATGGCGGCATGGTCGTTCGTCGTGGGGGCCGGGGCCGGCCTCGGCTTTGGCCCCGCCATGTCTGCGGCCCTGGTCGAGATCGACGCCGAGCGGAGCGGTGTCGCCTCGGCGCTCCTGCAGGCGATGGTCAAGCTCGGCCCGGCCTTCGGCGCATCGATCCTGGGGAGCGTGCTGAACTCGACATACCAGAGCCAGGTGAACGTGGCAGGGCTGCCAGCGGTCGCGGCGGGGGCGGTGAAGGCGAGCGTCTTCGGGGCCCTCGCCGTCGCGCAGCAGGTCAAGTCGGTCGCGCTCCTCGACTCGGCGCGGGCCGCGTTCGTAGCCGGCATGGACGATGCTCTGCGGTTCGCCACGGGCGTGGCCGTGGTTGCCATCGTGCTCGCGCTGGCCTTCCTCCCGGGCAGGTCCGCGGCGCCTGTACCATCGGGGGCGCCATCGCAAGGAGGGGGACGTGAAGTCGCAGTCGGAGGGTGACAGACCAAGGCCCGGCCTGCGTGAACGGAAGAAGGCCCGCACACGGGCGCTGATCCAGGAGCACGCGCTCCGCCTGTTTCGCGAGCAGGGCTACGACGAGACCACGGTAGAGGGGATCGCGGAAGCGGCGGAGGTCTCGCCCAGCACGTTCTTCCGGTACTTCCCCACCAAGGAAGACGTCGTGCTGTACGACCCGTTCGACCCGGTCCTCATCGAGGCGTTCCGGGCGCAGCCTGCCGAACTGAGCCCGCTCGGCGCGCTCAGGGCAGCCATGAAGAGCGTGCTTGGCTCTTCACCGGGCGAATGGATGGCACAGCAGCAGGAACGGGCCGACCTCATCCTGTCGGTCCCCGAGCTCCGGAGGCGGATGATGGACGGAATCGTCGCCTCGATGGAGCCGTTTGCGCAGGCGCTGGGCGAACGGGTGGGGCGGCCGGCGGACGACTTCGCGGTGCGCAACCTGGTCGGGGCGGTCATCGGGGTGGGACTGTTCGCCTGGTTCGCAGCCGCCGCCAGCGAGAACGGCGACTACCTGGCACTGATGGACGCCGCCATGGCCCATCTGGAGGCCGGGCTGCCGCTCTAGGAGGCCGGGCTGCCGCTCTAGGAGGTTGGGCTGCCGCTCTGGACCGCCACCACCCGGTTGCGGCCGGCCCGCTTCGCCGTGAAGAGCCCCACATCGGCCGAGCGCAGGAGCTCCTCCTTCGTCGGCGCACGCGGATCGAGCACGGCGCAGCCGGCGGAGACCGTCGCATGCAGCGCGCTGCCGTCTGGCCGCGTGATCGCACGCTTCCCGAACGCGGTACGGATCGATTCGGCCACCGCGACCGCGTCCTCGAGGCCGCAGCTCTCGAGGATCACCACGAACTCCTCGCCCCCGTAGCGCGCCACGAGGTCCACCGACCGAACCCGCTCGCGGAGGACACCGGCGAACGCCCGCAGACCCTCGTCGCCAGCCTGGTGGCCGTGCTCCCGGTTGAACGCGCCGAAGTGGTCCAGGTCGAACATGATGGCGGCCAGGGGACCGCTCGCGGGATGCCGGCGCCAGCGGGCCAGCATGTGGTCGAACTCGGCGTCGAAATGGCGGCGGTTGTACAGGCCGGTCAGCGCGTCGTGGATGGCGAGCTCGGAGACCTCCTCGAGGAGGTGGGCATTGGCGACCGCCAGGGCGGCATGCGCGCCCAGCAGATCGGCCGCCTCGCGCTCCAGGCCGCTGAAGGTTCGTGGCCTCGCGCGGCCGAGCACGAGGGCGCCGAGGACCGTGCCCTCGCGGATAAGCGGGGCGGCCATGACCGTCAGCGAGTCGGGGCCGATGAGGCCGCGGACCGATTCCGCGTACCGCTCGCGCGGCAGATCTTCGATCTCGATGAGCGTGCCACCGGCGATCGCGCCGCCGGCGGCACCGTCGCCGGGACGCACCGGGTTCCCCACGACCGACGGGTGTGCGCCTGTCACCGCGCGAACTATGTACTCCCCGCTGGTTCGATCGAGCGTGGTCAGGGCGACCAGCTCGCACGGCACCACCGATCCGACGCCCTCCACCAGCTTCGGCCAGAGCCGCTCCGTGTCGTGGATCGCGTTCACCGTGCGCCCGAACTCGGTCAGCGCCGCGAACACGCGCGCCCGCTCGCGCAGCGCCTGCTGCTCGCGCCCGAGCAGCAGGGCATTGGCCAGCCGATCGGCCACGGCCAGGGCCAGCTGCAGGTCGTTGCCGGTGAGCGGAGCCTCTGCGGTTGACTCGACGTCGAGGACGCCCAGGGTCTCGCCCTCCGCCCGCAGCGGCACGCAGATCTCGCTGCACACCTCCGGGCTGTCCGCCCGGTAGTCCGGGTCCTCGAGCACGTCGGCGACGAAGGCAGGCTGCCCGGTCCGGATCACCCGGCCGATCACGCCCGCTGCCGGATCGAAGTAGTCCGGAACCGCCGCATATCCAAGCTGGGCGCCGAGGCGCCAGCGATCGCCCTCCCGGACCAGGAGTATGAGGTGGCCGTAGCCCATCTGGTCCGAGAGCCGCCGGAGCACGGCGTCGAGGACATCGTCAGTCGGCCCGGCACTCGCCAGGAGGCGTCCGACGGCCTCGATCCCCTGCAGCGCGTCGGACGTGCGGCGCGGCTCGGTGATGTCCAGCCCGGTGCCGATGACATGGGTGACCGCGCCATGCCGGTCCACCAGGCAGGTGCTGGACCAGGCGATCAGGCGCAGGACGGCGTCCCGCGTCCGCCAGTGGTTCTCGAACGTGTTGGGGAAATCCCCGGCCCGCAGCGCGTCGAACGCGGCGCGCACGGCGGGCACCTCGGCCTCGGGCAGGAGGAGGTCCCACACGAACCGATCGACCACCTCCGCGTACGCGTAGCCGCTCACCCGCTCGCAGGCGCGGTTGAAGCGGACGATGCGGCCCGTCGCGTCGAGCACGAGGACCAGCGCTCCGGCGGTGTCCACGATGGCGTCGACGAAGCGCTCCTGTTCGACCAGCGCGCGCTGCGCCCGGACCGACGCGCTGATGTCGCGGCTGACCGTGACGCTGCCGGCGAAGCGGCCATCCTCGATGATCGGCTGCACCGCGGATTCGATCCACATCTCCGTCCCGTCGCGCAGCCGCACCGTCCCCGTGCCGCGCCAGGTCCGGCCCTCGCGGAGCGTGGCGAAGAACGTGGCGTCGTCGTCGCTGCCCTCGATCCGGTACGGCAGGAGCTCGCCGAACGCGCGCCCGACCGCCTCGTCCGCGGGATGCCCGAACAGCCGTTCAGCGGACGGCGCCCAAAACGTGACGCGGTTATCGGGATCCGTGGCGAACACCGCGTCGTGGATGTGGGCCAGGATGATTTCCTGGACGAGCGGGCTGGCGCCTGCCCGGCGGGGTGTATCCCGTCCGCCCCGACGTGAGTTCGCGGAGCCGCGGGGCTCAGCCGGATCCGGACTCATGACCCACGATCTCTCCTGCAGGTCCCGACTCGGCAGATCGGTGCGCGTCGGGGGATCGCCCACCCCGCAGAGGATGGCACGCGCGCGGATTGACCGCACGGTCGAGATGCACTGCATCGCGCCTCAATTGGACCGACCGGGCCCGCCCCTCCGAACGCGGGGCCCGGCGAACCTCACCTCGGCAGTCCCGGTTCCGGGCCGGTCGCCACGGGGTATCCCGCCCGGCTCCAGTCGCTCCACGATCCGACGTACAGGATCGGGTCGGGCAGGCCGGCCAGGCGCATCGCCACCGCGTGGTGAAGGGCAGAGGTGCCGCTCCCGCAGTACGTCACCACCTCCC
This sequence comes from Chloroflexota bacterium, assembly GCA_021789355.1. The sequence continues at coordinate 7,043 of JAJYJR010000252.1, forward strand.
CTGCCCCGTCAGCGCCGAGGTCGTGGAACCGCCTGGCGAGCGCGGCGGGTGGCAGGAACCGGCCGTCCGGACCGAGGTTCGCCTCGAAGGGCGCGCTGGTCGCGGTGGGGATGTGGCCCGCCACCGGGTCGATCGGCTCCACCTCGCCGCGGTACCGCGCCGCCGCCCGCGCGTCGAGCACCACCACCTGCCCGAGCCGTTGCCGCAGGGCGTCCCGGTCGATCGTGCCGGTCCACCCGCCGTCGACCTCGAGGCGCGCAGGAGATCGGGCCGGGACCTCGGTGGTGAGCCGCCCACCGGCGTCGGTCCAGGCGCGCAGCCCCCCGTCGAGCACGAAGACATGCCGGTGGCCGAGGCGCTCGAGCATCCACCAGAGGCGCGCGGCCACCCAGCCGCCCTGGTCGTCATACCCCACCACGGTCTGTCGGGAGCCGATCCCCGCGTCCCCCATGCGCCGGGCGAACGCGGCGGGATCCGGCAGGGGATGGCGCCCGGGGCCCTGAGGCGCGCTGAGGTCCTCGTCGAGGTCCAGGTGGATAGCGCCCGGCAGGTGCCCCGCGTCGTACGCCGTGCGGCCCGCGCCGGGCCGTCCCAGGTACCAGCGCGCATCGACGATCCGCAGGTCGGGGTCGCCCAGGCGGGCCAGCAGCGCCTCGGGAGAGATCAGCGGCGAGGGGGAGGGCGCACGACCGGATTGCTCGCGCGGCGCGGGCGCTTCGCTCATGGATCGACCCAGATCGACGCCCCGCCGGGCCATCAGCCTGCCGGCAGCTCTCCGCCGAGCAGGAGCGCGAGCTGGCGCACTCGCTCCCGGTCGACCACCGCGGGATCCGTCTGGATCGCACCCGACAGTGCCGACGCGCACGCGCACTGGTCGCGCCCGGGCGCCCCCGTGGTCGCGATCCGGCGCAGGATGGCCCTGGCCGACGACACGTTGGCGCCGAGGTTCGCCACCACCTGGG
>JAJYJR010000253.1 GCA_021789355.1 Chloroflexota bacterium
CGGTGGGCACCGTGGCCGTGCCGGTGGCGGACAGGCCGTTGAGACTCGAGCCGATGTCGCCGAGCGTCACGATGCGCTGGAACTGGTCGCGCCCGACGTTCAGGCGCAGGTTGTGGGTGCGGCGGATCTCGCGGTACACGCGGCGCTGCTCGCCGAAAGCGGCGTCGCGCCACTCGCCCTTGATGAGCACCGGATCGGTGAACGCGGACGGATCGCGCACGAGTTCCCAGGGGCGCACCCGGGCGCCGTCGGGAACAAGGGACGTGGTGCGCACTTCGACCGGATCGACCACTCTGCGGTAGCCGGTCACGAACGAGCGCGGGTCGAGGATGCCCGAGGTGAGCATCCGCACGTCCTCGGCGACGCGTCGTGCGAACCGCGACGGCTTCGGGAACGGGCTCAGGTTGTCGATGACGGCCAGTAACGCTCCTTACTGCTTCTCGGACTGCTTCGCGCAGCGCTTGCACATCCACGTGCCGGCGTGGAAGACGATGTGGTCACGACAGAAGCGGTCCCGGCAGACGCTGCACCACTCCAGCGTGAAGCCCCTGGGCCGCGGACAGAGCGGGCAGAGGCGTTCGGGCCGGCCGACTAAATCCTCGTGCGGGCGGACCGGGTCCGCGCCTTCTCGGCGAACTTGGCACCGGCCAGCTCGGCGGCCGTCTCCGCCAGCGCCTCGGCCATCTGCTTGGTGGCCAAGCCACCCTCGCGCTCGATGCGCTCCTTCTCGCGCTGCTCGGCGTCCGACAGCGGCGCGGCGTCACGGCGGTAGACCCAGCCCTCGCGCACGAGGTAGGGCTCGCAGATCGCGCAGTCGACGGTGAAGGGCTGCGGCGGCTCGCCCTTGGGCGGCGGCGTCTGGCTGTGGCTGTGGCCGGTCTGGCCCACGTAGATCGAGCGGATGGCGCTCTGGTTGAAGAGCTGGGGCATCGGTGCTCCTTTAGAGATCGGCGCCGCAGCGCGGGCACACGGACTGCCAAGGCCACGGTGAGAAGTCGCAGCCGGCGCAGATGCGGTCACCGGGCAGCGAGTGGAAGCGCGCCTGACCGAGTTCGATCACCGCGTCGTAGCGGCGCTTGGCGCTGCTGCCGCGGATGGCGCGCGCATCGGCCTCGTCCCAGGCGGTGACGACGCCGTGGCGGTCGGCCTTGAGGTTGCGCCCGTCGGGCAGATCGACGCCGAGCGCGCCGGGCAGCAGCTGGAAGCGACTGGGCATGGCCTCCTCTGGGATCCGGCTACCGCGGGCGGTGAAAGGATGAAAAGCCCGCCCGCGGGCCGGGGTTCGGTTTCGCCCTCGGGTGCACACAAACTGTTACATGCGGGCTCATGTGGTGGGGCTTCCCGGCCTGCCGTTTCCGCACCCCCGCGTGGGGCTGGTCGCTGACCAGGACTTTGGCGGCCATAGAACGGATCACGAGCTGACGTACCAGCGGGTGCGCGCACCCGCTCGCTCCCGGCCGGGAAGCCTCATGTGGTGCGGGGCGCGGGGCCGGGTTCCAACCGGCAACTCCTCCCTTGTCGGGTCGCCTCTCCCTTGGGCCACCCGCGCCCTATGCCACCCAGTTGACGGCCGGGTGGCCTCGCCGTGGACGGATTAGGTCCAGTTGCCGCCAGACGCGCTGCCGCCCTTCTGGATTCCTTGCAGAATCGCTGAGTACTGCGGGGCGTATCCGACGAGAGCGCCATAGAGGAACATCGAGTAGCGGAACGTGACGTCGATCACGGGCCAGCTGATGGACACGTAGTCCTGCACGTTGACCACCTCGAACGCGTTGTTCACGTTCGAGAAGCTCATCGGCAGCTGGTAGCTCATGAGCAGGGCCGTGCCCTGCGTCATGTACGGGTGGACCACCATCCGCACGAGCGAGCGGGTCAGCGGGTTCTGCACCTGGCTGACCGCGGCGCCCGAGACCAGCGAGCCGAGCTCGTCCTGGTCGATGCGGATCTGATATGCCTGCTGGCCGCCACTGGCCTGCGAGAGGATGTTGGCGGCGAGGTTGGAGGCGTCGAGACCTTCGACGAGGAGTTCCACGGGGTTGGCGCGGAAGCCGCCCGCGGTGCTCGTGTTGAGCGTCGAGCTGTTGTCCCACAGGCCGGCGAAGGCGTCGGCGAGCACGGAGTTCGTGATCGTCGAGCCGACGGACTGGTTGATGTAGCCCGCGGTGTATCCCGAGGGATACGTGGACGCGGCGACCTTACCGGTGAAGATGCCGAAGAGGCCGTCGTAGCGGGTGCTGGCCCCGGTGCCGGAGTCGGCCGTGGGGACGGTCGTGCCGCTCGTCGGGAGCGCGCCCTGCAGGGTGAACTTGTGGCCGCCGACGTTCGACGCCATCAGGTAGTACGTGCCCTCGGCGGTGCCCGTGGTCACGTAGATGTTGTACTGGGCGGCACCCGACACCGGGCTGATCGTGACGTCCACGACGTCGCCGGAAGACCATGCCACCGATGCGCCGGACGACTGGGCGGTCGTCTCGCCGAACGGGTTGGTCGCGGTGACCTTGACGTACACGTTCGAGGTGACGCCGCTGTTGGCCGTCTCGCCGGACGCCGCCGTGCGGGCCGCGAGCGTCGGGTTGGACGGTGCCGAGAGGGTGCCGTTCAGGCCCCAGATCAGCATCGACTCCTCGGCCAGCATGGCCTCCTGCAGCAGCACGAGGTTGGCGAGCGCCGAGATGTCCTCGAAGCCCTGACCGGAGAACTGCGCGAGCCAGCTCAGTGCCTCGGTCAAGCCGAAGAACTTGTAGTTGACCGACACGTCCTCGGCGGTCTGCGCGCCCGATCCGGGCAACTGGTTGGGCCAGTTGCTGAACGAGCCGCCGCCCGGGAACTCAGAGATGGACCAGTCGACCACGGCCTGCCCGGTGCGGGAGCCCGAGATCGCGCTGATCGCCTTGAACTTGCGCGACGTGCCCTGCCCGACGGTGCGGGGGAGCTTGTTGCGGAGCCCTGTTGTTACCACCGCTCTTGACGAGCGGGGGCTAGGTCATTTCTGCCTAGCTCTCACGATCTCCCGTGAGGGCGGACTGTGACACCGCCTGCTGTGGCCACCGCCGTGTTCGGATGCGTTCCGTCTGGTCGGCCCGCCACTGTGGGTCGGCCCAGAGGGCGCGCATCCGGTCCGCATTGGACCGGCGGTTCGTTACGGAGGCTCGACTCTCGCGCTGCCACTCGACTTGGCAGGCACGACTGCAAAACTTGGATCGGGCACTCTCGCGCTGCCGTGGGTACGCCTCGTAGGGCGTTCCGCACCGCAGGCACGGGTATGACTGCTTGCCGCCCCGCCACGAGGGATGGTTCTCGCGGCGGACCAGAGCCGTTGTGTAGACCGGATCATCCTCGCGGACGAGCCCAGCGGCGTCGGCAACCTCGCGGATGCAGGCGTCCGGGCTGGCGTTGATCCGTCGTCCGGTGAACCGGAAGACCCGGTATCCGGCCCGCGTCAGGTCGGCGTCGCGCGCCTCGTCTCGCTCGCGGTTGCGAACGTGAAGCGCGCCGTCGGCCTCGATGACGACGGGGGCCTGTCGGATCAGGATGTCAACGAGGTACTTGTCGAGTAGCAGGCGCTGGTGGACGTAGCCGATGCCAGCGCGTTCGAGTGCTCCGAGGAGCTTGCGTTCGAGAGGCGAGTTCGTGGCCGGCCCGTTCAAGGTCGGCAGTCGCTCGATCCACTTGCGCCGTTGTTCCGCGCGCCATGCCGGGTCGTTCCAGTGCTTCTCACTGGCCTGGCGCCACGACTCGGACTTGCGTTGTCCTTTGACGTGGCCGCGCGGTTTGATCGGGATGCTCTGGCGGACCAGCTCGGCTCGCACCGCGTCGTAACGACGGTGGTAGAGCCGGGCGAGTGCGGTCAGGTTGCCGATCCGGGCGTAATCCTCTGCGAGGTGGCTCCAATCAGCAGGTGCCCCGCGTTCAGTCTCTACGGACTCCCGGGTGGTTCCGGGTTGCCTCGGCGTCGTCCGCGTGTCCATGGGTAGATTATAACCCATGCGAAGGATGTTCGCCGATACAGCGGGGTTTGCAAACGGGGATCGCTCCCCGTTGGCCCTTGCTAGCGCGAAGGCGAGAAGACGGGGTAGATGAGCCGCGAAGGCGCGAGCAGGTCGTACGGCACGAGGCCGGACGAGAGCGGGCTGGTCAGGCTGATGTTCTTGCCGAGCTCGGTGGAGAGCACAGACGAGAGCTGCGCAGCGAACTGCTGCATCGCCGTGTTCTGCGGGAGCTGGCTGTACATCAGCCCGAACTGCTGGACGAAGCTCGGGTTCAGGCTCTTGAAGACGCCGGTCGGGTCGGCCGCGCCACGCCGCGAGGCGGCGCGGATGGCCTTCTCGACCTTCATGCCGCGATCGAGGATCTCGGCCTCGTCGTCGAGCGGCTTGTAGCCGCCCGGCTTGGCGAAACCCGCGCCCTTCACGAGCTGTGCCGCGCGGGACGAGATCATGTCCCCGGCGGCGCTGTAGGCGGTGGCCTCCGCGGCCGCCTCCTCCTGGACGATATTGGCTACTAACGCTCCTTGTTACAGGGCTTCGACGCCGATCGCGTCGAGCTGCTTGCGGGCCGCCAGGGCAAGGGTCGTGTCGCTGCCATTCCGCACGATCCGGCGCAGGAAGTCGATCCGTGCAGCCTCCGCCCTTGCCGCAGCGTCCTGCTGGGCCTCGTCGGCGTGACTGCGCTTCTCGACCGGCCCCGCGACGACGCCGCGCATCGGCGCCCTCGACGGATCGGGCTGGCGGGACAGTTCCTCGACCGTGGCCTCCAGGGCGGCGATCTTGGAGATGTAGGGCTCGACGGCCTTCGTCAGAAGGTCGGGGAGCCTCGTTTCGAGCGCGGACGCGACGATCGCCTCCACGTCGAGCGCAACGGTGGCCGCCTTCGTCAGCTCGGCCTCGTCGGCCTTCTCGCCGGGAGCCTTGGCGGTGGGCGGCAGGGTGACGGCCTGCGGGGTCGCGGTGGCCTCGTTGGGCACCATCGCGGTCTCGCCGGCGGCCATGAAGCAGATGTCGGGACCGAGGGCACCGAGCACGCGGTCGTGGAAGTCGGCCAGTTCGTTGGCGCGCAGCGTGGCCGAGGCGTCGGCGACCTGCTCACCCGCCGAGGCGGCCTTGTTGCCGGGGCTCTGGCGCTCCTGACCGGCGCCGATCGGGCCGCGGTCGAACTCGTCGGCCTCGACCGGATGCGTGTCGGTGGGGATGTGCGCGGCGGACGCCGTGGCGACCTCGCGCTGGTGGCCCGCGTCGATGTAGCCGCGCTGGAACTGGCCGGGCGTGATCGTGTCGACGGGCTTGGGCGGCGTGACGTCCTTGTTGGCGGCACGGAAGGCGTCGTGGAGCAGCGCCCGCACGGGCGGCAGGTCCTCGGCCGTGAAGAACCCGGCCACGGCCGAGAGGCTCTTGTAGGCGTCAGCCACGACGTCGATCGAGTCGGCCTGCGAGCCTGACCCCGCGTCGTGCGCGAGCGCGTCGGCGAGCCAGCCGTGGAGCGCGGCGCGCCCGGCCTCGACGGCCCCGGCGTAGTCGCCCTTCTCCACCGTGGGGTACTCGGCGAGCACGTCCTCGGTGGCGTAGACGGGGCAGCTCAGGTCGTGGAGCCGCTTGAGCGCGTAGGGGATCGCGGCCTTGCCGGCCTCGTCCTTCCAGCTGTCGGGGAGCTCTGCCACAAACTGCGGACCCTTCCTCCGTGCGATGCGGATGATGTTGCGGCGCACGGCGTCGGGATCCGACGCGTGGCCTGCGAGCGCGGCGGCATCGGACACGTCGCCGGGCTTGACGATGGGGAACGTGCGGCCCGGCCCGGCGAAGGCGGAGTCGGGGAGCTTGTCGCGGTCGACGCCGCCGCCCACGTTCGGGTCGAAGTCGCGCTTCTCGGCGCGCTGGCGGTAGTCGGAGAGCTTCCCGGAGCCGCCGCAGTCGGGGCACGTGCGGTGGTTCTCCAGGATCTTGCCGTCGCCGTGGCAGGTCGGGCAGTCGCCGTCGTCGGCCTTCTCGGCGGTCTCGGGCTCGTTGGGCAGCTGCACGTCGCCATCGGCGTCGTCGTGGCCGTGCATGTGGGCGCCGCTGTGATCGCCGTGGTTGGGCGCGTGGCGGTGCTCGTGGCTGTGCGTGAGATCCGCGCCGTCGGGTCCGGCGCCCGGGTGCGTGTGCTCGTGGGCGTGCGTGACGTTGGCCGCCTTCTCGCCCTCGAGCCGCTCGACCGGGGCGAGCTCGCCGTCGACCGCCTCGGCCACGACGAACTTGCGCACGACTTCCGCGAGCTTCGCCGAGGACAGCGCGGGGCGGTCCACGAGGCTCACCTCCACGAGATCGCCGCCCACGATGCGGCCGTTGCGGGCCACCTGGTCGCGGATGATCTTGGGATGGCCGATGCCGACGCTGTAGCCGGTGTAGACGCCTTCCTCGACGAGCTTCTGCGCGACCGGCTCGACGACCTTGGTGCGCAGCCACCAGCCGCCGTCCTGCTTCTCGATTTCCACGCCCTTGCCCGCCGGCAACTGCATCGGGGCGTGCATCTGGCGCACGTTCGCGGCGGACTTGAACCAGCGCGGCAGGTTCTCGTCGGCCCAGTCGCCGTCCACGATCTGCTGGTCCGAGTCGACGTCGGGACTCGTGACCTTGCCGTAGACGTACAGGTCACCGGCGTCGTCTCGCTCTGCCTTCGTGATCGGCAGGTAGACGTAGGTCAGGTCAGCGGCCAGTAAGCTCCTTCATGCGATGCGGGACCGGGCGTCCGAAGCGGCGCTCCAGGTGGGCGGCGAGGGCCATGCCGGTGAACGTCCCGGCGGAGCCACCGATGGCGATGGCGAGGAAGGCGGCGACCGTCTCGACCGACACGCCCGAGGTGATCGCGACGCCGGCGGTGGCGACGATGTACAGCGTGCTGGCGAGCATGGCGACGGCGTCGGCGCTGACGGCCAGCGCGCGCCGGTCATGGGCCACGAGCGCCGTCTTACAGGTGAAGAGGACGTCCTGCGCCCAAGCGGCGAGAAAGATGAGCAGGAGCGCCGCTAAGCCTCCGGTCGGTGTCGGACTAATCGGTATCGCTGCGGATACCGCCCAGAACGCAGTGAGGGCAGTCGGGGTCGGGCTTCAGGCGTACCAGCGCCTCGGGAATGTCGCCGCCGCATCGACCGCACGTCCAGAACGCCGGTCCGAGCTTCTCGGGGTTCAGGTGCCCCGCTGCCGGCCAGTGCTCGTGCGGTTCGAGGATCGGGCGCAGGGCGCGGAACATGCGCACGTCGAGCCGGGTCCAGTCGCGCGGCGCGGCGCCGTCGTCGCGGTACGTGTCGATGAGGTCGGCCACCTCGGGATGCGCCGTCATGAGCGCGGCGCCGAACTTCGTGCAGCCCAAGGCCCACGCGTAGTGGCCACCCATGCGATACGGGCGCGGGCACCACAGCTCGGGACAGGCCAGCTGCTCGGTGATCTGCCCTGGCGCGGGCACCATGTCGTGCTCCACGAGGACAAACGTCTCACCGGCGCGCCAGAGGGCCTGGACCAGCTCGTGGTAGGCGGTGCGGGAGCGCCCGACGTACTCGTAGCGCGGCTCCCAGCCGTCCGACTCCAGCGCGTCGCGCGTCTCGGGCCGGACGCTCGTGTAGGGGACAACGATCAGGCGTCGGCCTCCGGCGTCTCCGCGAGGGCGTCACCCTCAACCGCCGCATGCAGGCGGCGCAACTCCTGCTGCAAGTACGCCTCCGCCGCCGTCTCCGCGACGAACCACAGACCCTCATCCTCAGCCTGCTCGTCCACGAGTCGCCGGGGCTCGGCGAGGGCGGCAGCATGGGCTTCGGCCTCGATGGCGGGGATCGCAATCGCCGCGACGTAATGATCAGCGACGTGGGGCAGCCGAGCGAGCAGGTCGCGCCCCGCCTGCGTCGTCAGCTCGCGCATCTCCGCCCGCGCGGCCTCATACGCGGACCTGAACTCGGGGTCCTGCATCCTCTGGGCGGTCTTGCGCCCGTGGTAGCTCGTGTCGCGCGGTTCGCTCATGCGATCGCCGCCAGTGCTG
>JAJYJR010000254.1 GCA_021789355.1 Chloroflexota bacterium
GTGCGCCGCTTCGTGCTGCCTCGGCGCGAGCTGCTGGGGGCCGGGGCGGTCGGGATCGCGCTGCTGGCGGCGGGCAACGGCGGCATCAACACCGCGGAGCAGCACGTGCCGTCGTCGCTGGCGGCCCTGGTGGCGGCGTCGATCCCGCTGTGGGTCGTGGTGTTCCGGGCGCTCAGCCGGGAACGTGTGACACGCGGAACGCTCGGCGGCGTCGCGCTCGGGTTCGCAGGCGTGGCGGTGCTCACCTGGCAGGGCGAGGCGGGATCGGTGGATGCCGGTTCCGCGATCCTCCTCGTGGTCGCGTGCGCGTGCTGGGCCGCAGGGTCGTTCGCCTCGAGCCGCGTCCCCATGCCCCGGGATCCGCTGGTCTCGACCGCGGTCGAGATGCTGGCCGGCGGGGTGGTGCTGCTGATCGTGGCCGCCATCGTCGAGCCCGGCGGGTTGCCGGCGCACACCGAGGCGCGCTCGTGGCTGGCCCTCGGCTACCTGGTCGTCTTCGGATCGCTGCTGGCGTTCACCGCGTACACGTGGCTGCTGGCGCACGCCCCGGTCTCGCAGGTGGCGACCTACGCGTACGTCAACCCGGTCATCGCCCTGGTGCTTGGCTGGGCGCTCCTGTCGGAGCCACTGACCTTGTTCCTGCTGGGCGGCGCCGTGCTGGTGCTCGTGGCGGTGGCGCTGGTGATCCGCCACGAGGCGCGACAGATCCCGGCGTCCCTGGCCGCAGAGGAGGGCGGCTGACCAGGCAGGTCCGGCGGCCGATCCGGAGCGTCCCCCGGCCCGGGCATCTCGCCCGCCGTCAGTTGTCGGTCGGCAGGTGCACGTACGCCGACGCTCCTCGACCCGGGTTGGGCTGCTCGCCTGCCTGGAGTCCGCGACGCGGGCACGCTACAGTCAAGGGCAGCAGGGGGACACCTGATGACGAACGCGGGCGGGCTGCAGGGCACGTTCGATGGGTTCCGCCGGGAGGCGATCGACTTCCTGGCCGACCTGGCGGCACACAACGACCGGGCGTGGTTCCAGCCGCGAAAGGCCGAGTACGAGCGGCTCGTGAAGCGGCCCCTCGAGGCGCTCTGCGTCGTGCTCGCGGAGCGGTTCCGGCGGCGCGGCGTTCCGCTCGTGGCCGACCCCGTCCGGTCGCCGTTCCGCATCTACCGGGACGTCAGGTTCTCCAGGGACAAGTCCCCGTACAAGCCCTACGCCAGCGCGAGCTTCCCGTGGGCGGGCGAGGAGCCGGACCGCCCGACGTCGGCGGGCGGACTGTCGCCCGGAGACACGCACCGGGCACTGGGACGTCACGGCGGCGCCGGTTACTTCCACTTCGGCCCGGGAGACGTCTACGTCGGTGGGGGGATGTGGCACCCGGAGCCGCCGGTGCTGCGCGCGTGGCGACGTCTCGTCGCCGACGATCCGGCGCACGTGCATGAGGCGATCGAAGACTCGGCATTCGTACGCGAGTTCGGCGGTGTCGACGGGGATCGGTTCGCCCGCGTGCCGACCGGCTTCCCGTCCGACCATCCCGATGCCAGCCTGCTGCGGCTGAAGGATCTGACGTTCGGACGCCAGCTCGCGGACGCGGACGCGCTGTCGCCGGCGCTTCCGGACCTGCTTGCCGACGCCCTGGGGACGGCCGTTCCCTTCTTCCGCCTGCTGGCGATCCTGTCTGCCAGCCGGGACTGAGCGCGGACGCCTTCCCGGCGCCAGGAAGCCCGACCGCAGACATCGGGACCGGGACCGCCACGAGCGTCGCGCCGGGTCGCGCGTGTCGCGCGAACCCACGGGCCGTGGCGGGCGGCGGCTATCCTTTGGGGCATGCCCGGGACCCGCGTGCGCCCCCTCCCATGACCATCGCGCCCAACGACTTCACCCACCTCCACGTCCACACCGAGTTCAGCCTGCTCGACGGCCTCGGGCGCATCGACGACCTCGTCTCGGAGGCATCTGCCCTCGGGTTCGACTCGCTGGCGATCACCGACCACGGCGCGCTGTACGGCGCCATCGCGTTCTACCAGGCCGCCACGCAGCGCGGGATCAAGCCGATCATCGGCGTCGAGACCTACGTGGCGCGCCGCTCGATGACGGACCGCGAGGGGAAGGCGGACTCCCAGCCGTACCACCTGGTGCTGCTGGCGAAGAACTGGACCGGGTACCAGAACCTGTGCCGTATCGTCACCGACGCGCACCTCGAGGGCTACTACTACAAGCCGCGCATCGACCGCGAGTACCTGGCCCGCCACGCCGAGGGGCTGATCGGGATGTCGGCGTGCCTCGGCGGCGAGATCCCCAAGGCACTGGAGGTCGACGACTGGGAAGGCGCCCGCCGCCTGGCCGGTGCCTACAGCGACATCTTCGGGCCCGGCAACTTCTACCTGGAGATGCAGGACCACGGGATCCCGCTGCAGCGCCGCCTCAACGAGCAGCTGCTGCGGCTCGCCCCGGAGATGGGGCTGCCCCTGGTCGCGACCAACGACCTCCACTACGTGCGCCGGACGCAGGCCGAGGCGCACGACGTGCTCCTGTGCATCGGCACCGCATCGAACCTGGACACGCCCAACCGGATGCGGTTCGAGAGCGAGGAGTTCTACCTCAAGAGCGCGGCGCAGATGGAGGCGGCGTTCCGCAACGTCCCGGAGGCGCTCGCGAACACGCGGCGGATCGCCGAGATGGTGGACCTCACCCTCGAGTTCGGGCACCTGCGGCTGCCGGACTTCCCGGTCCCCGCCGGGCACACGGTGGAAACCTGGCTGCGCGCCGAGTGCGAGCGTGGCCTCCTCGAGCGGTATCCCGTGATCACGCAGGAGATCCGCGACCGGCTCGACTACGAGCTGGACGTGATCTGCCGCATGGGCTACGCGGGCTACTTCCTGATCGTCGCGGACTTCACGCGCTTCGCCCGGGAGCAGGGGATCGCGACGACCTGCCGGGGGAGCGCGCCGGGCTCGATCGTGACGCACACGCTCGGGATCACGCCGGTGGACCCGATCCACTACGAGCTGCCGTTCGAGCGGTTCCTCAATCCGGACCGCGTGACGATGCCCGACATCGACATGGACTTCGAGGACGCCCGGCGGGACGAGGTCATCAACTACGTCACGCACAAGTACGGCTCGGACCGCGTGGCCCAGATCATCACCTTCGGCACCATGCTGGCGCGTGCCGCGCTGCGGGACGTGGGACGCGTGCTCGGCATGCCCTACGGCGACGTGGACCGGATCGCGAAGGCGGTGCCGAACCAGCTCGGCATCCGGCTCGAGGAAGCCATCGAGCAGGCCCCCGAGCTGCGCTCCATGTACGAGGGCGACCCGCAGGTCCACAAGCTGGTCGAGCTCGCGAAGCAGGTCGAGGGGGTGGCCCGGAACGCCTCCACCCACGCGGCCGGCGTGGTGATCAGCCGGGAGCCGCTGACGGAGATCATGCCGCTGCAGAAGGCGACCAACTCCGACGCGCTCATGACGCAGTACGAGATGCACGGCGTGGATGCGCTCGGGCTGCTGAAGTTCGACTTTCTGGGGCTCTCGAACCTCACCATCCTGCGGCACGCGGTGGACATGATCCGGCGCCAGCGCGGCGTGGAGGTCGACCTCGACCACATCCCGCTCGACGACACGAAGACGTTCGACCTGCTCGCGTCCGGCGAGACGACGGGCGTGTTCCAGCTCGAGTCGGCGGGGATGCGCCGCTATATCCGCGAGCTCCGCCCGACCTCCGTGTACGACCTGGCGGCCATGGTCGCGCTGTACCGCCCGGGCCCGATGGACAACATCCCGGCCTACATCCGGCGCAAGCACGGCGAGGAGAAGATCACCTATCTGCACCCGCTCCTGGAACCGTACCTCTCGAAGACGTACGGGATCTTCGTCTACCAGGAGGACATCATGGCCGCCGCCCGGGCACTGGCCGGGTTCAGCGGCCCTGAGGCGGACACTCTCGGCTACGCCATCCGCAAGAAGAAGGACAAGGTCCTCCAGCAGATGATGGCGAAGTTCGTCCCGCAGGCCGCGGAACGGGGCGTGAAGCCGGAGATCATCGACGCGGTCTTCGCGGCGTTCCAGCCCTTCGCCCGGTACGGCTTCAACAAGGCGCATGCCACCACGTACGGCCTGGTCGCGTACCAGACGGCGTACCTCAAGGCGAACTACACGGTCGAGTACATGGCCAGCGTGCTCACCGCGTTCCGCGACAATACCGAGAAGGTCGCGGCGGCGATCGCCGAATGCCGGCGCCTGGGGATCGAGGTGCGACCCCCCGACGTGCACCGGAGCCACCTCGACTTCACGGTCGAGGGCGAGGCGATCCGCTTCGGGCTGCTCGCGGTCAAGAACGTCGGGCAGGGCGCGATCGAGTCGATCATCGCGGCGCGCGAGGCGGACGGGGACTTCCGATCGCTGGCGGATCTGTGCCGCCGGATCGACCTCCGCCTGGTGAACAAGCGCGTGCTCGAGTCGCTGATCAAGGTCGGGTCGCTCGGCCGCTTCGGGCACCCCGCCCAGCTGCTGGTCGCCCTCGACGACGCCATGGCGGCCGCCCAGGCCGAGCAGCGCGATCGATCCAGCGGACAGACCGCGCTGTTTGGCGGCGAGGCGGAGCCCGAGGCGCTCGAGCGGCCCCTTCCGGCGGCGACGGAGGCCCCGCCGCGCGAGCGACTGCGCTGGGAGAAGGAGCTCATCGGGCTCTACCTCTCCGACCACCCACTGGCGGCGCTGGCTCAGCAGCTGGACCGGTACGTCACGGCCTACAGCGGCGACCTCGGCGAAGAGATGGACCAGCAGCGGGTCGTCGTGGGGGGCGTGGTCACGGGCGTCCGCCGGGTCATCACAAAGTCGAAGGCAACCATGGGCGTGGCGACGCTGGAGGACCTGCAGGGGACGGTCGAGGCCATCGTGTTCCCGAAGACCTTCGAGGCCACGGCGTCGACCTGGCAGGAGGACGCCATCCTGCTGGTGGCCGGCCGGGTCGACCACAAGGGCGACGGGTCGGTGATCCTGGCCGACTCGGCCTGGACCTGGGAGGACGCCGTCGCGCAGGGCGAGGAGGCGTTCGCCCGGCAGGTGCAGTCGCTTGATCGGGGGCGGCGCGGGGGCCGCGACACGGGGCGGTGGGGCGCTCCCGCAGGCCCGGCCGGTGCCGGCGTCGGGGGCCGCGGCACCGCGGTCGCGTCCGGGGCTCCTGCCGCGGGCGGCTGGAACGGCGTGCGCGCCGGTGACAATGGTGGAAGCGGCGGCATCGGGAACGGGGGCGGGGCGGCCGCGAACGGGCGGGCACCCGGCCAGCCGGGCGCGAACGGGCACGGGGGCACGGTGCGCCGCGCGGTCCCCCTCGTGTCGCCCCTGCGGGGCGGGGGTCTCCTGGGCGAGCGCTGGATCGACGTGCCGGCAGGCCCCGGAGGTGTGCCGCCGGTCCGCGGCGGGGAGGGTCGCTCCGGTCCGCCGACCGCGTCCGACCTCCCGGAACCACCGTCGTTCTCCGACGACGATCCGCCGCTCCCGGTCGAGGCGGAGCGCGCGATGGCCAGGCAGACCGCCGCCCCGACCCGACCGCTCGAGGCGCCGCCAGGGGAGACACTCCACCTGCGCTTCGGGTCGCTCTCCGGCGAGCGGCTCGCGGAGGCCTTCGCCGGGGTTCGCGAGATCCTCCGTGTTCGCCCGGGCCAGACGCCGGTCATCCTGGACGTGCCGCTCGGCGACGGCCGCACACAGCCCATGGAGCTGCGGACGAGGGTCGCGTACGACACCGAGCTGCTGGCCGAACTCGACCGGCGGTTCGCCGGGGAGGTGCTCGCGGACCTCGGGGCCTGACGGAACGCGGGTTGAACGTGGGTCGCGCGGCGCCGCGTGATCCGGTGAGCGCGCGGCCCGCCATGTCCCCCGGCTACACCAGCGCCGGGAGGGTCGGTACGCCGGCGAAGTAGGTCGCCTCCCGCTCGGGCGCCACGATCCAGTCGGCCAGTGCGCTGTTCACCAGCAGCGTGCCGGCATCGTGCATCTCGAGCTGACCGCCGCTCATGTAGGCGATCGTCGCGTTCGTCAGCGGCACCATCGGCCCGCGGCGGACGAGACTGCCGAGCGGCGCGATCCCCGGGCGGGCGTGGAGCTCGCCAAGGACGCCGTACGGTCCGAGCTGCACGTGCATCCGGTGGCGGACCGTGTGGATGCGGCGCCGCCGGCTGCCGGACGATCCGGTGGCCTCCACGGCGTACAGCGCGCTCCGCGCCAGTTCGACGCGGTCCACCAGGACGCGGCGGCCGTCGTCGAGGCTCTCGAGGACGGCGTCGCTGAGCACGATCGTGTCCGCCGCGTTCAGCGCGTCCGTCAGCCGATCCATCGTCAGTTCGAGTGTGGCCGAGACCCGGCAGTCTCCCGCGTAGCCGGCGAATCGGATCTGCATCGGTCCCTCCAGCTGCCGACGTGCAGTGTCGACGGCCGGCGCGCCCCGTTCATCCCCCCAACCGTACGGGCTGACCGTGGGACCCGTGGGCGCCGCGCCTCCGCCATTCGGCGGAGTTGCGGCCGGGCACACGAAGCCCCGCGACCGATGCGGGGGCGGGCGGTCGCGGGGCGTCGCGGGGATCTGCTCGGTACGGCTCGCCACGTTCCGGAGGCGGGTCGCGCGTCGGGGCGCGGGTTCCTGCGCACCCGCGCCCCGACGGTGTTCCCCACGATGCGCCAGGACGCTGAAGGAATCCTGAAGCCCGGTGCCCGGGGGAGAGAGAAGGGGCACCACCGGGCGAGGTGGTTGGCTGCGTGACCCGCCGCCGGCCGGTCCTCATCTACTTGCGCAATCACGCAATATTGGCTAGCATACGTGACACCACGCGCACCGCCGACCGGGCGGCGCCGCGGGGGCACAGGCCGGACGGAGAACGATGGACGAACGGGACGCGGAGCGGTACCGGCTCCACGCGGAGGTCTGCAAGGTCCTGACGGACCCGAAGCGGCTGACGCTGATCGACGCGCTCGCCGAGGGCGAGCGATCGGTGGGCGAGCTGGCCGCGGTCCTCGGGGTCACGCTCGCCAACGCCAGCCAGCACCTGGGCGTCATGCGCCACGCGGGGATCGTCGAGACCCGCCGCGAGGGGACCACCGTCCTGTACCGGCTGAGCGATCCCGAGATCGTGGACGCGTGCCGGATCATCGATCGGCTGGTCGGCCGCCGCGCCCACCGGGACGTTCGCGAGGAACCGACTGCCGGGCCGGGCCGGCCCGCAACACTGGCACCCAGCGCACGGAGTTGAGACCCATGACCACAGTCACGCGCTACACGTTCGGCACGCGCCTCCGGATACCCATCGCCGACGCCCGTCCGCGCGTCGAAGCGGCGCTGAAGGCCGAGGGATTCGGCGTGCTGACCGAGATCGACGTGGCGGCCACGATGCGGGCGAAGCTCGGCATCGAGCAGGCCCCCTATCTCATCCTCGGAGCCTGCAACCCGTCGCTGGCGCACCGGGCGCTCGAGGCCGACCCGTCGATCGGGGCGCTCCTGCCGTGCAACGTGGTGCTGCGCGAAGTGGCCGGCGAGACCATCGTCGAGGCCCTCGACCCGGACGCGGCGCTGGGGATCGTGGACAACGCGGCCGTTGCAGCCGTCGCCGCCGATGCGCGCGAGCGACTGCAGCGCGTGGTCGCCAGCCTGGAGGTCGAGGCATGACCGGAACAACCGCGCGTCCTCACCGGGTGCTCGTCTTCACCACCCCGACGTGCCCGTGGTGCAGCCGCGCCAAGAGCTACCTGCGCACCCGGGGCGTGCCGTTCCGCGAGATCGACATCAGCCGCGATGCCTCGGCCGCGCGCGATCTCGTCCGGCGCACCGGCCAGATGGGGGTCCCGGTCATCGAGATCGACGGCCGCCCCATCGTCGGGTTCGACCAGGGTCGCATCGACACCCTGCTCGGCCTCCGCGCCGGGTCGCCCGTCAACTGAGCCCGGACCGCCCGGCGGCGTCGCCGTCGCGGTCCAGATCGCACATCGTCGCCAGCCAGCTGTTCG
>JAJYJR010000003.1 GCA_021789355.1 Chloroflexota bacterium
TGTGACGCTGGTCGCGGTCACCAAGACCGTGCCCGTCGAGCGCATCCGCGCGGCCGTCGCCGCGGGGTTCACGGTGCTCGGCGAGAACCGGGTCCAGGAAGCCGCCGACAAGATCGCCGCGCTGCGGGCGGATGACGACGCGGCCCGCCCGGCGAAGGCGACGTCGGCCGCCATCGTGTCCCGCCCCGGGGCCGTGGCCCACGGTGCCCGCCGGCCCGTCGCGTGGCACCTGATCGGACCGCTGCAGTCCAACAAGGCGCGGCATGCCGTCGAGCTCTTCGACGTGGTCGAGACGGTCGACTCGCTGGCGCTGGCCGTCCGGCTCGACCGCCTGGCCGCCGAGCATGGGCGCCCGGACCTGCCGGTCCTGCTGGAGGTCAACGTGGACGCGGACCCCGGCAAGTCCGGGTACGCGCCTGCCGAGGTCGCGGCCGACCTGCCCGCCCTTGCTGACCTCGTCCGGCTGCGCGTGCTCGGTTTGATGACGGTGGGGCGGCTGGTGGCGGACCCGGAGGAGGCGCGACCAACGTTCCGGCGACTGCGCGAGCTCTCTGAGCGGCTGCGTGCCGCGGAGCCCCGGCTCGGCGCCGCCCTCTCGATGGGGATGAGCGACGACTTCGAGGTGGCGGTGGAGGAGGGGGCGACGATCGTCAGGCTGGGGCGCGCCATCTTCGGGGCTCGTCCGCCGGGGTAGGGGAGCGGCGGCGGAGCCGGCCCGTGCCGCCGCGACCCGTGCCGTCGCGACCCGTGCCGCCGCGACCCGTGCCGCCGAGGCCCGGCCCCCGCGCCCGCCTATACTCCTCGATCGTGGGTGCCTTCCTGCCGAACTTCCTTCGGCTCCTGTTCCTTGCGCTGTACATCCTCCTGTTCGGACGGGTCCTGATCAGCTGGGTGAACCCCAGGTACGACTCGCCCGTGGCCCGCTTCCTCTACGAGACGACCGAGCCGTTCCTTCAGCCGATCCGGCGCGTCCTCCCGGCGACCGGGATGATCGACTTCTCGCCGATCGTCGCGTTCCTGATCCTGTCGGTGCTTGCCACCGTGCTGGGCGTCGGCTGACCGGGACCAGCGTGATCGCCGCCCCGAAGCCTCGCCCTTCGGCTGGTCCGGCGGCAGGCGTCGCCGCCACCTCCGTGGGTGCCGTGGTCGGCAACCGGATGGTCAGGTGACCGCGGCACGGATCGCCGTCCGGCTCACGCCGCGCGCCGGCATCGATCGCCTCGAGCCGCCCGGCCCCGACGGCGAGCTGCAGGCACGCGTGCGCGCCGCGCCCGCGGAAGGGGCGGCCAACGAGGCGCTGCTCCGGCTCATCGCGGAGTCGCTCCGGGTTCCCCGGTCCGCCGTGCGCCTGGTCGGCGGCGCACGGAGCCGCCACAAGCTGGTCGAGGTCGACGGCCTCCGGCAGGACGAGGTGCGGGAGAGGCTCCCGTGAGTCGCGGGCGACGGGACCCGGGGGCGGACGGGTCCCGGGCACGCACGCTCGTTGACGGCCCCGGCCTGCCAGCGGATAATCGGCCAGCGGCAATGGCCGTCCTACCCGGGCGATTGGCTCAGTCGGTTAGAGCGCACGGTTCACATCCGTGAGGTCACTGGTTCGAATCCAGTATCGCCCACCACGGTTACATTCAGCGCCGCGGGCAGGGCGAGCACCAGCCCGCGGCGTTCTGCATCCGGCGTCGCTTCCACGCTGACGATGCGGCGGTCCACCGCCCCGAGGCGGGCGAAGACAGCGACCGCCAGCGCGCGACGGCCTTCGTCGGTTGTGTCCTCCCAGAGCTTCGCGAGCGAGGCGAGCCAGTCGAGCGCGTCGTCCGCCGGGACCGCATCGGCCTCGATCGGCGTCACCTCCAGCGACGCGCGCTGGGCCCTCAGCGTCTCGAGTTCATCGAGGATCTGGCGCACGGGGCGCACCTGCTCGGGCGCGGCAAGCTCCATCGCAACCGAGCGAAGGCGCGTGTCGAGTCGGGCGATGGCCAGACGGTCGGGCGTCACGGATGGCACGGCGAGGGCGCGGCGGATCCGCGCGGCAGACTCGGAGTCCGGAGCGGCGCCCTGGAGCAGCGTGTGCACCTGGGCGTCGAGAATCTCGACCGGCGTATCCGCGTAGCGCCAGGCGTCGCATCGATCGGGGTGCCTGTAGACGCGCTGTTCGCGGTTGGTGGGCGCGGCCCCCTTGAGGGGCCGGCCGCACTGCTCGCAGACAAGGGGGCCGCGGTTCGTGAGGGGGTAGACGCGATGGCGACGATGCGCGTCGTGCCCGGATCGCGCCCAGCGCTCGCGTTGTGCTCGCGCCTGCTCAGCAACGACGGGATCCACTAGCGCCGGAAAGCGCGTGGGGGTGCCATCCTCCAGCCGCCCCGCGTAGATGGAGGACCGCAGGATGCCGCGGACCGTCCACAGAGTGAGGCCGAGTTCCGACGCGATCTCCGCGTCGTGCGCGCCGGTCGCCGCGAGCTCATAGGCGCGTACGGCGGCAGGCAGCGTCTCGGGATCGGGTTCAACGAGGTGCTGTGGGCCGGAACGCCGGAAGCCGTAAGGTACGAGTCCGCCAGGGTCCTGGAAGCGGCGGCGCTTGGACGCATAGCCCTCACGTATCCTCTTGCTCAGGCGCCGACTGTATGCCTCTGCCTCGACAGTCTCGCGGGCCCACGTCTCCCATGCTTCCTCATCGCTCGACAGCAGGCGCTCGTCGGCAAACAGCAGGCAGGCGCCGGCGCCGTGCAGTTCGTGGCGCGCGTTGACGGCCGTACGCAGGTCGCGAGCGAAGCGGGACACGTATCCCACGACGAGGACGTCGTACTCCCGCCCGGCGAGCTCCAGCATCTCCGCGAACTGGTCTGTTGTGCCTATCGTGCGACCGCTGTGAGCGACCTGCCAGGTGATCCCCGTGTCGACAAGCCCGAAGCTCTCGATAACGCGGTCCTGCTGGTACCGCTGGGCATCAGGCCCGAAGCGGTCGAGTTGTCCGCGCGTGGACTCGCGAGCCCACCGTGCTGCGCGCAGGCCGGGAAGTTGGTCGAGCGAGGCGGGCAGACGGTTCATGGGACAAGCTCCTCCCGATCAATGTCGCCGATGGTACGGCGCTCAAGTTCCACATCGAGGCGCCTGCGTTTGGCTGCCTCGCGGATGGCGAAAACGATTGCGGCTTCAACCTGACTCAGGCGCACTGAGTCCCGCGTGGCCGCGTGAGGGGTGCGCTCCCTTGCCGGCCTGGCCGGTCGCGCGTCACGCCCGTTTGCCGTACGCGACGCCCCGACGGGTTGGTCCCGCCGAGTGAGGTCGCGATCCGACGGCGCTGCGTGCTTCATCACAGAGAACAACACCGATGGCAGCCCGTCTGTCCGATGCCTTCTTTCGAAGAGCACCATCTGTGGACCAGGGCTGGCGGCATCGCTATCGGCAACGCGGCGCGGGATCGTCTCGCGTGGCGCCCGGCCCCTCTCAGTGCCGGCGCCCGAACGACCGCGCTGCCCACTGGCGGCTCGCCACGGCCGTCTTCGCAGAGCACTCGGGCGCGTCCTCCAGAGGTGCACGGGCGAGCCCGCCTGCCTTCGGGCGCTACAGCCAATGGCTGTCCCGAAGCGACGGGTCCGGCGTGCTAGGAGGGGCGACTCCCTGCAGAGCCTGCGCTGGGTTTCTTCGCGTAACCGGCCCCCGCCACCCCGAGTTCGGCGAGCCGTCGCTCGTACGCGTCGTGCGGCAGCAGGACCCATTGCGACCAAGACTTCACCCTCCGCCCGCCCGCGTACGGGGTGCGGTGGACCTCCCGCGCGATGAGCCCGGCGGCCTCGGCCTGCTCCAGAAGCTGGCGCGCCCAGCGGTAGTCGCGCCCGTGCCGCTGCGCCCAGAGCGCGAGATGGGTGGAGAGGCGCGTGCCGTCCCGGTTGGCCAGGTGGGGCGTGCCCCGCCGCGGGCGACCGGCCTGGGGCACGCTGACCGGATCCCAGTGGGCGTACAGGTGGGGCAGCAGGTCGTCGATCAGGAGCCGCCAGGTGGCGTCGGCGGCCCGCGCGGCCCCGGCGTCTGGCTGCTCGACTGCGGTCCGCCGGGACGCGTCCGCCCCAGCGGCCGCTCCTGCCCGCGGGTTCGGGAGGTGGAGGGCCGCCAGCGCGGCGTCATGCGCCTCCCAGGCCTCCCAGCGGGCTATGACGTCCCGGACCCCGGGCGCGACCCGGGAGGGATCGCCGCCCTCGTAGGCGACGAGGTTGCAGGCGTGCAGGTAGGCCACCTCGCTCGGGCGCGGGGTCAATGGCGGCACCGGCGTGACCAGTCGGCCCAGCCAGGAGCGCAGCCCCGCCGCGCCCGGAGCCGCGGCACCCGCCTGCCCTCCCGCCATGTCGCGCCTCGCCTCCCTGCCGAGGCGCCGGTGCACCCCGCTCTGGGGATCATCGTGGGCGGAGTGCGGTGGTCAACTGCGGAGGCTGTCATGCACCGCACCGCAGCAAGTGCGTCACAGCCGGTTCGGCCCCCTTGACGCCCGTCGGCCAGCCTCCATACTCACAACTGTTCGGATTTTTCGCTTTGTGACGCCAAGGGGACCGCCTGACTGGTCGGATTGTTCAGGATGGATCACCACACAGCCTCACCAGACGACCTGCTCTCCACCGGACAGGTAGCCGAGATGCTCGGCACCACACCGCGGCATGTCGCACACCTCGCCGACCGTGGCGAGCTGCCGTACACGCTTGCGGGGACCCACCGGCGGATCCGCCGCGCCGACGCCGAGCGTCTCGCCTCGCTGCGCGCGCCGGCCCGGGGCGGTCCGATGACGCGCGATCAGCGCCAGTCGCTCTGGCTCAGCCACCTCGTCGCTGCGCGGCTGGTCCAGGATCCGGAGCGCGTCCTGTCTGACGCAAGGCGCACCAGCGAGCGGTACATCGCGAAGGGCGCGTCGGGCGCACCCTGGCTGCGCCAGTGGCTGGCGCTCATCGACGAGGGCCCAGATGCCGTGCTCGCGGTCCTCGTGTCGACCTCGCCCCGGGCACGTGAGCTGCGCCAGAACTCGCCGTTTGCACAGGCGCTCGAGGGCGATGAGCGCATTCTGGCAATCGAGGCCTTCCGCCGCACCCACGCTCCGGGAGGGGGACGCTCGACGCCGTGAAGTTCGAGGATCTCCAGCACATCGTCCGCGCGTCGTCGGCGCTGCTCGACGACCAGGGCCTGCTCGACCCCGACCGGGCGGAGTTCGTCATCGTCGGATCGGCAGCCATTCTCGTGCTCGCCAACGAGTACTGCCTGCCGGCGATGGCGACCCGGTCTGACGAGGCCGACGTCGTGCCTCCGGATGATGCCGACGGGGCGAAGGCAACGCTCATCGACGCGGTGCTCGGGGAGATGTCGCCGTTCCACGACGCGAACGGCTACTACGCGCAGGGCGTGAGCGAGGATACGGCGTGGCTACCCGCTGGCTGGCGAGGGCGCCTCATCCCTTTCGAGGCGCCGTCCATCCTGGTTCGCGGACACGGCCTCGCGATCGAGCGGCACGACCTCGCGGCGTCCAAGCTCGCGGCAGGGCGGATCAAGGACTTCGAGTTTGTCGAGGCGCTCATCGCGGTCGGGATCCCTCGACGTGCCCACGGTCCGCGAGCGGCTCGACGCGATCCCCCCGGGGCCTGGTCGCCCGGCCAGGATCGCTGCCGCGCGGAAGTGGCTGGCAGGGCGCTGACCGCACCACCCGCGCCGCCGGCGGGACCCGCAGACGCGAGCGGGATGCCCTGCTCCGTCAGTGTTCGCGCGTACCGCACACGGGGCCGCGTGCCGTCGCCCGTCACTTACTCCGCGGCTGTGGCGCGCCCGGACCGCAGGGCGAGGAGCTCCGCGCCGGGGAGGGCGCCCTGTGCCTCGAGCGCGGCCGCCACGCGCTCCACGCCGGCCCGCTCGGCCGTCACGATCTGCTCGGCACGGCGGTGCTGCTCGGCGAGCACGGTGGCGATGCGCCGGTCGCGCCGGTCGATGGTCTCGGGCCCGGGCTCGTAGAGCCCCCGCAGCGAGAGCACGCCCCAGCCCGGGTCGCCACCGCCGTCGAGGCGCCGCGCGGCGAGCTCGGTGGCGCGCGCGGTGTCGCTGGCCGACCCGCTCGACGCACTCCCAAGGACGACCTGCTCGGCGGCGAGGCCGCCCAGGGCCACGGCGATACGATCGAGGAGCGCATCGTCTGACACGATGCGGCGCCGTCGCTCGTCGGGCCCCACGTGCGTCTCGCCGCCCCGCAGCCGCGAGATGCGGGCGCTGGGCACGACCTGGCCGGTGGCCAGGGCGACCAGGGCGTGCCCGCCCTCATGGAGCGCCGCCACGTGCAGCTCGCGGTCGTCGAGGACGTCGTCCGCGTCGATCTCCCCGCGGCGCTCGAGGATCTCGGCGACCAGGGGCCAGTCCGCCGCCCGACCCTCGGCGGCCGCCAGGCCCACCGCCTCGTCGAGGGCGGCGATGGCTGCCGGGTAGGTGGCGCCGCGCAGGGCGTCGGCCATGAGCTCGATGGGCAGGCCGGGCAGGCGGCGCGCGGTGCACTGGGCGCGCAGCAGCGCCGCGAGCTCGGCCGCGGTGGGGCGGGCCAGCGTCACCACCGTGTCGCAGCGCCCGGGGCGCGTGATCGCCTCGTCGATGGCCATCGCGGGTCGCGACGTCACGAGGACGTACACCGCGCCGTGGTCGGCCGGCAGGGCATCGATGGCGCCGAGGAGGGCGAGCAGGCCCGCCCGCGAGGCGCGGTCGTGCTGGCGTGCATCGCGATCGAGGACCAGGGCGTCCGCCTCCTCGAGCACCACGACGGCGGCGTCCCGCCGGCCGGCCAGCAGCCGCCCCAGGGCCTCGATGCGTTCGGCGTCGAGCAGTGCCGACTCGAGGCGATACGTCGGGACAGGCGCGATGAGGCTGGCCAGGACGCGGGTCAGGAACGTCTTCCCCGTGCCCACCGGCCCGGTCAGCGCGACGGCCCGTGGCAGGGCCGCCCCCGCCGATCGCACCCGCTCGAGCCCGACGAGGCGGGTCGCGAGCGAGGTGATCGCGGCGCGCAGGGCGGGCGGCCCCACGTACGCCTCGAGGGTCAGGCCCGCCGGCGCGAGCTGATGCGCCTCGAGCCAGGCCGCCAGTTCCGCGTCCATTGCCACCGGCACCTCCATCGCCGTCCACGGAACCCGATCAGCGGGCCGAGGCGCAAGCGGACCGTGCGCTGTTGGCGCTGGCGGCGCATCGTTCGCTCCGTTCGCACATGTGATGGCGTTGACCACGGCAAGGACGCGCGGGCGCCGCGCGTCTTACACGGCCCTGTTCACGCGCGCGTGAACCTGCACGCGCCCGGGTGGACGGTCGCGCGCGGGTGATGCGGCCCCGCTCAGCGCGGTCCGCGCGCGCAGTCCTCGAGCAGCAGCCCGAGGGGCATGCCGCCGAGCTCCCGGGCGAGCGGCGCCAGCAGGCGCGGCCACAGGTCGGCGGGGGCCGCGCGACAGAGCGCCACCCACGCGTCCTTCCAGGCGATGCGCGCCTCGACGTCGCGCGCCGCCCGCTCGACGTACCGGGCACGGGTGGTGTCCCACAGGTAGCGCCAGCGGCTGCGGGGTGCGGCCAGCGCGGCCTCGAAGGCGCCTGGATCCCGCTGCAGCAGCGAGGCCGGGTCCTCGCCGGCCGGCAGCGTCACCACCCCTACCTGCAGGTCCGCGGTGGCGGGCGCGGTGAGGACCCGCTCCAGCCCGCGCGTCCCGGCGGCGTCGCCGTCGAGCACCAGCGTGAGGCGCGGCACCCCGAGACGCGCCAGCTGCTCGGGGTGGAGCAGGGTGCCGCCCAGGGCCAGCACGTGGCGATGGCCGGCCTGCCAGGCTGCCAGCATGTCGAGGTGGCCCTCGACGAGGAGCGCCTCGCCGGCCGCGCGCACCGCCGGCAGGTTGGGCCACCCGTACAGCTCGCGGTGCTTCACGAACAGCGCGCTGGTGGGCGAGCTCAAGTACTTGGGCTCGACGTCCGCCTCGAGGGCTCGACCGGCGAAGGCCAGCGGCACACCGGCCTCGTCGGGCAAGGGGAGCATGAGACGGTCGACCCAGCGCGGGCGCAGCGGGGCGTCGAGCGCGAGCCCGCTCGCCAGGAGCAGCGTGGCCGACCAGCCGCGGGCCGCCAGGTGGCGCAGGAGGCCGTCGTGCGCGGGGGCGTACCCGAGCCCCCAGGCGTCGGCCGTGGCCCGCGTGATCCCGCGCTCGGCGAGGTAGGCGCGGGCGCGCGGTGAGTGCGCGAGTTGGTCGCGGAACCACGCGGCGGCATCGACCTGGATCCGGCGCAGCGGCTCGCTCATCCGGAGGATGCTGGGCACGTCCGGCTGCGCGTCAAGCCCCGGAGCGACGAGTCCCAAGGCGCTCGCGCGGGCCACCCCGCCGGAGCACGCACCCGTGCTTGTCCCGCGCCCTTCCTGCTCGCTGTGTCAGGCCGCGACGGCGCGGCGCATCGGCATGGGCACATGGTCCCTGCGCTCCGCGTCGTCCGCGCCGCCGTTCGCCCTCTACAGCGGGGCGCTGAGAGCGGGCCGCGTTGACCGGTGGCCCCGCTGGGCCACGCTCGCCAGGAGCACCGACACGGCAGGGAGGGGAGCGCGGCGATGGGTCGGATCGATCGGATCCCCGAGGAGGCCGCCGTCCGCCTGGGACACCCCGGGCGCGACCGGATGCACTTCCTGGTGCGCCTCGGAGGCCAGCTGCATCGCCCTGCGCCGGCCGTCTTCGATGACCTCGACCCGGCGAGCGCGGCACGGGACTGGCCGGCACGGCTACCGTCGCTCGTCACCCTCTGCGGGCGGGCTGCGTGCACCGACGATCTGCTCCCCACGTACGGCGAGCCGAGCTGCCCGGTCTGCGGAGAATGGCGCGCGTGATCGGCGGGCAGCGGCGGGCCCCAGGGCTCGGGTGGTGCTGGTGACGCACCTCGCAGCTCGTTGCAGTCGGGAGGGGAGTGAGACAGGTCGCTCACGCGAAGCCCTCCAGCAGCGCCCCGAAGAACGGCTTGGGTGCAGGTCGGCGGTAAAGATGCGTCATCTCCTCGATCTGCGGGAAGGCCGCCGACGCCGTGGTACAGCAGGGCGTCCTGTCGAAACCCCGGGGGCGGGCTCGTCGCCGCGGGCACGGCACGGAGCATCACCGAAGGACCACGGGCGCCGCGGGGCTGGTTCGGACCCCGTGGCATCCAGTCCCTTACCGTCCGCCTGCGCGGCGGTCAGAGGGCTGGGGCCACAGACCTGACCAAACCGCGCGTTCGCGCAGGCGACTCGGCTCAGTTCACGGTGATGCTGGCGGTCTGACTGTGGGACAGCGCGCCGCTCGTCGCCGTGACGGTGAACGTGCGCGTGCCGCGCGGCGTCCGCGAAGTGCTGATGGTGAGCGTCGACGTCCCACCCGGCGATCCGTTGACCGTCGAGCACCGCTCAGCACCGTCCCTGGGCCCGGCATGGATGGGCACGAGGGCCGGGTGACCCGGCCCTCGTGCCCGCTCGTGGAGCGCCGACGGATTCAGTAGCGGACGGTGTTGGAGTAGCCGGAATAGGCGCCCGTGCCGAAGCTGTTGACCGCGGCGACCGTGAAGGCGTAGGTGCCGCCCCCCGAGAAGGCGCTATCGGGAACCGTCCAGGTGAG
The DNA here is from genome assembly GCA_021789355.1 of Chloroflexota bacterium. The sequence goes on from JAJYJR010000003.1 coordinate 9,606, forward strand.
CCCGCTGCCCGCCGGAAGCGGCGACGACGACACCAGCGTGTAGCCGCCGTTCTTGCCGTGACCTGCGGCGTACACGTTGACCTTGTAGCCGGTGATCGCCGCCCCGCCGTCGTTCGCGGGCGCGGTCCACGCGAGGGTCACGCTCTTGGTGGCGGTCTTGCCGTGACCGGAGGTCTGCACGGTGGCGACCACGCCCGACGGGGCCGACGGCGCGCCGACGGCGGTCAGGGTCACCGCGGTGGGTGAGCAATACTGGTCGGGTGAGGGCGAGTAGGTGACGCGGAACGCGTAGCTGCCGACGTCGAGGACCGTGCCATCGGGGGCGTTCGCGAACGTGCTGCACATGTACGTCGCACTGACGACCTGGAAGGTCGCTCCAACCGGCACGGCGTACGACGGATCGACCGTCACCTCGAGGTTGCCTCCCGTGCCCGAGTTGGTCTGGCCGCCCGACGAGGCGAGCTTCGAGTAGTCCGCGGTGCCGGCGATGTCGATGGCGAGGGTGGAGCCGGACTGCAGGTAGAAGTCCCCGGTCGACGTGAAGGTCCCGGGGCTGGAGGCACTCTCGCCCGGGATCAGGGTCCCGCCCGACAAGACCGAGAGGCCGCTCACCGTGCCGGTGCCTTCGAGCGTGGCCCCGTCGTCGACGGTGACCCCGCCGAGCTTGCCCGACAGGCCGAGGGTCCCGGCCTCGACCTCGGTCTGGTAGAGGGTGCTGCCGTCACCCGACATCGTCACGGTGCCGGGCATGCCGGTGGCGCCCACGTACAGCGTCGTCCCCGTCATGGCGCCCTGCACGGCCAGGGTGTCACCCGTCGCGGCCGCGAGCGTGCCCGTGTACACGGAGGGAGCCCCGACCGTGATCGGCCCCGTCAAAGTCGCCGCGTTGGCCGCGCCGGTCGCGCTGTCCGTGCCGGTCACCTCGACAACGCCGATCTTGAGGGCGATGGGCACGGAAAGCGAGAGGGTGCCGGCAAGGTCGAGGGTCCCGCCTTCACCGAACATGGTGTTGCCCAATGTGATGCCGCTCGTGGAGCCCAGGGCGGAGGCGTCACCGATCACCAGGGGTCCGCTGCCGTAGACCGCCGTGGAGCCCGTGTAGCTGTTGCCGGCCGGCTGGGGCGGCGACAGGGTGACCGACAGGCTGCCCGTCGTCGCGACCTCCACGTTGACAGATCCCGTGATGGCCTGCGTGAGGGTGAACGACGACCACGCCGGCTCGAGCACAAGGGTGCCGCCGACGGCGGCGGAATCGGTGATCGTGCCCGTGCCGTCGCCTGTCACCCCCTGGACCACCTGTCGGTTCCCGTGCAGGTCGAGCGTCGCCCCTGCGTCGACATCCAGCGGGCACCAGATGCTCACGGCACTTTCGGTGCCGACCTCGAGTGTGCCGTAGGCGACGGTGGTGGATCCGAACCAGTAGTTCTGTCCTAAGGTGCTGGGGGGAGCCAGCACGACCGTGCCGTCCCATCCGCTCCGGCCGACGTTCAGCGCACCCTTGCCCCCGTCCTGGTCCGTGATCTTGCCCGACACCGCGAGGGTCGATCCGTGCGCGGCCGCAAGCGTCATGGATTCGGTTGTGTAGGTGAACATTACGTTGGCGGAGATCGTCGAGCTCGCGCCGGCGACGATCGACGACGCTACGTAGAACGTGTGAGCGCCGCCCAGCGTGTACGAGCCGTCCAGCTCGATGCTGTCCACGGACAGGTCGGTGGTCAGCGACAACGCGGACCCGCTGGCGGGCACGGTGGCCGGGAAGACCAGCTGCGCCGCGTAGGGGTCACAGCCTGCGGACCCGGTCGAGTCGGTGTAGTTGTCGGCGTTGTTCAGGTCGGTGGCGCCGCTTGCGCCGTTCCACGTGCAGACGGGCGCCGTCGCCGCCTGCGCCGCGCCGGGGGCGACCCCCACCAGCGTGGCGACGAGGACGGCGACGACACCGACGGTGCCGATCAGTCTCCGCATGGTTCGCTCCCTTGGGCTCACGTGTGCGGGTCGGTCTCGCCAGTGGCTCGACGCGGTCGCAGGCGACCTGGGTAACGGACCGCGCGTCGTCGCTTCCCGCCCATGTGGGGGCAGCGTCGTCCCGGGGCGGATCCCCCGTCTACCGTACTGGTACGGGGGTGGGTACGGTATCGGAACCCCGTATACGGGGGCGCCATACCGTACCCGATACCGTACGGGTACGGTAGGCGCGGGCCCGGGCGCCCGCTACGCTCGCCGCATGGACCGCAGCGATCGTCCGCCTGGCCGGGGCGTCGCGGACACGCCGGGCGAGGAGCGCCCGGCGCCGGCGCTCGCCGACGCGGACGCCATCCTGGCGCGGGCCGACGACGACGCAGCGGCGGCGGACGAGGCCCGCGCCCGCGTGCGCCGCGAGGGCCTGCCGGACCTCGCGCCCGACGAGCGGATCGCGCCACTGCTCGAGCCCGGGGAGCGCCTGGTCGCCCACCACCACGGCGCGCTGCTCGAGCGGCGCGCGCCGGCGCCCGGCGCGCGGCTCACGCCCGGGGTGGCCGGGGAGCTCTACCTGACCACGCGGCGCCTGGTGCTGGTGGGCCGCCTCACGCTCTGGTTCGAGCTCCCCGCGATCGAGGATGCCGTGGTCTCGGGCGAGCGCCTGCTGCTCGTGCTGCGCGGCGGGCAGGGGATCGCCCTGCAGGTCGCGCAGCCGCGCCGCCTGGGGGTCGAGCTGGCGGCGGCGCGCGGCGCGGCCGGCGCCGCTCAGGCCTCCGGAGTCGACACCCCTCCCCGGCCCGACGCCCGGTAGCGGCGCGCCGCCTCGGCCCGGTTGCGCGCCCCGAGCTTGCGCAGCAGGCCCCCCACGTGCATCTCCACGGTGCGCGGGGAGAGGGTCAGGGCCTGCGCGATCTCGTGGTCGGTGAGCCCCTCGGCGAGCAGGCGCAGCACCTCGGCCTCCCGCGCGGTGAGGGTGGCCAGGGCCGGGTCTGCGGGGTGCACTGCGTCCCCGCCGTTGCGCGCGGTCTCGACCAGGCGCTGCACGAGGCGGGCCGCCAGGGCGTGGGACATGGCGAGCTCGCCTCCGGCGGCGGCCCGCACCGCGCGCGCGAGGGCGTCCACCGAGAGGTCCTTGGTGAGGTAGCCTGCCGCACCGGCACGCATGGCCTCGAGGAGGTGACGGTCCTCGCGCGAGGCGGTCAGCATCAGGATGCGCGTCGCCGGCAGGCGGGGCGCGAGCTCGCGCACCAGCCCCACCCCGTCGAGGCCGGGCAGCCCGATGTCGACGAGCAGCACGTCGGGCCGCAGCCGGGGCGCGAGCTCGAGCGCGTCCTCGGCGCTGGGGGCCTCGCCGACCACCACGAGGTCGGGCGCGGTCAGGGCCTGGCGCACCGCGCTGCGCACGAGGGGATGGTCATCCACGATCATCACCCGGACCCGGACCGGGACCGGGACCGAGGCCGGTGGCGTGGTCATGCCGGCGCACCCTCCACGGGCGCGGCGCCGGCGGCGGGCACCCGGAGACGCACCCGCGTCCCCTGGCGCGGCGCCGACTCGATCTCGAGCTGTGCGCCGATCTGGGCGGCCCGCTCGCGCATCCCGGCCAGGCCGTAGGTCCCCTGGCCCACCAGCCCTGGGTCGAAGCCACAGCCGTTGTCGCGGATCTCCAGGACCAGCCCGCCCGCCTCGCTCCCGCCCCGCACGCGCACCACTGTCGCGTCGGCGTGGCGGCGCACGTTGGTGAGGGCCTCCCCCACGATGCGCAGCGTCTCGGCCTCCGCGCGCGACGGCAGCGCCGGCAGGTCCGCCGCGCAGTCGAACTCGACGGCCAGCCCGAAGCGGTCCTCCACCTCGTCGAGGGCGCGCGCGAGGCGCGCCCTCAGATCGGCGGGTGGCTCGCCGGCGGCGCGCATGGTGGCCAGCGCCTGGCGCGCCTCGGCGATCCCCGCGTCGAGCGCCGCCGTGAGCTCGTCGCTCAGGACCCGCGCCTCGGGGGCCAGGTCGTGCTGCGCGCCGAGACGGGTGGCCTTGAGCTTGGCCAGCCAGAGATCCTGGGCCAGGCCGTCGTGCAGCTCGCGAGCCAGCCGCTCGCGCTCCTGCGCCGCCGCCAGCGCGCGCTCCTGCTCGACGAGCTGGGCCTCCACCCGGCGCAGCGCGGTGATGTCGTGGAAGAGGACCAGCCGGCCGATGGGCTGGCCCTGCCAGTCGGCCAGCGGCGTGCTGCTGACCTCGCAGGTGCAGGTCCCCTCCGGCGTGGCATAGGCGGCCTCGCCCCGCGCTGGCGCGCTCGCGGCCACGGCACCCGCGAGCTCGGGCGCGGCGGCCAGCGCCGCCACCGCCGGCCGACCGAGCGCGGCGCGACGCTCGCCGCCGAGCAGGCGCAGCGCCGCCTCGTTGAGATCGGCGATGCGGCCCCCCGCATCGAGCACCAGCAGGGGGTCCGGCATGCGCGCCAGGATCGTCTCGCGGGCCACCGGGACGAGATCGAAGAGGCGCAGGCGCAGCAGGGCCAGCGCGTACATGAGGCCCGCGAAGTCGAAGACGAGCACGGTCGCCGCGTTGGGCAGCTCGACGAGCTTCAAGGTCGCCATCGGGTACACCAGGCGGGCCGCCACCTGGCCCGCCAGGAGGAGCGCCACCGGGGCGCGGTGGGCGGGCGAGCGCACGAAGAGCAGGAGCAGGATCGCGCTGGCCAGGAGGAACAGCGCGAACGCGTAGGCGGTGAAGAGGGCCCCGAGGGGGGCGGGCGTGGCGCGCACCTCGCCGGCCCACCACACCCGCGACCAGATCAGCGTCCCGCCGGCAGGCAGGTACAGGAGCAGGTGCAGCACCACCGACCCGACGAGCAGCGCGATCACCGGGCGCGACAGCCAGCGTTCGAACGAGGCGTATTCGAGGGCGAACCAGAGGATGACGATCCCCCCTGGCAGGATGAGTGCGCTGCGGGTGAGGAACCAGAATTGGCGTGCCGCGGCGCCGGTGGCCGCGGTCTCGAGGGCAAGCGAGATGCACAGGGCAGCGACCAGGAGGGCCTGGATCGCCAGCGGCAGCGCCCCGCGGACGTCGCGGCGGCGCCATAGCAGCGCCGCCAGCAGCAGCAGGAACCCCGCCGAGGCGAGCATCAGCCGGACTGGCGCCGTGAGCTCGTACCCGTTCAAGGTCATCAGCAGCGGCAAGCGGGGACACGACGATCCCCGGGGCACACGCCCCACCGTCGGCGCCACGAGACCGAGGCCACCATCTCGCCGACGAGCGTGTGAGATGCCAGTCAACCTGCAAAGTGCCGATGGTCGTGAGTCCGCATCCGACGGGATCGTGCCATCGCCATCGCCGACTCCCGCACCCGCTGTCCAGCGCCGACGACTACGACGAGCGCGAGTTGTACCGGCATGGGGGCGGCGAGAGCATCGTTGGCCGCGGGCCCGACGCGCCGGGACAGGGCGTGATCCGGAGATGGGAGTGCGCTCCTGTCGAAACCCCGGGGGCGGGCTCGTCGCCGCGGGCACGGCACGGAGCATCAACGAAGGACCACGGGCGCCGCGGGGCTGGTTCGGACCCCGTGGCATCCAGTCCCTTACCGTCCGCCTGCGCGGCGGTCAGAGGGCTGGGGCCACAGACCTGACCAAACCGCGCGTTCGCGCAGGCGACTCGGCTCAGTTCACGGTGATGCTGGCGGTCTGACTGTGGGACAGCGCGCCGCTCGTCGCCGTGACGGTGAACGTGCGCGTGCCGCGCGGCGTCCGCGAAGTGCTGATGGTGAGCGTCGACGTCCCACCCGGCGATCCGTTGACCGTCGAGGGGCTGAACGTCGCCGTCCACCGGCCCGGCAGGCCGCTGATGCTGAACGACACGGCCCCGCTGAAGCCACTGAGCGGCGTGACCTTCACGTTGAAGCTGGCAGCCTGTCCGCCGGGTACGGACTGGGATCCAGGGCTAACCGTAAGCGAGAAGTCGGGCGCAGACGCGGGGCTCACCGTGATGGTCTGCGTCGCCGTGTCACTGCCGTACGCGTTCGTCGCCGTCAGCGAGACCGCGTAGGTGCCGGCCGCTTGGTATGTGTGCGTGGTGTTCTGGGAGGTCGAGGTGCCGCCGTCGCCGAAGTTCCAGGACCAACTCGTGGGGCTGCCCTGCGACGTATCGGTGAACGTCACCGCAAGGGGTGCAGTCCCGGAGGTTGGCGTGGCGGTGAAGCTCGCCGTGGGCGCCGTGCCGGTGGAAGAGGCTGCGAATGCCGCGGTGCCATTCGGCGTCCCCAGGCCCGTCGGGCCGTCATAGCCCGAGACGGCCGTGCACAGGTAGGAGCCGCCGCAGCTGCCGTTGCTTCCGCTGGTCACGTCGTTGAGGGCGCCGGTGTGAGCGTACGGGTAGCTCGCCGGGTTCGTGGCCCGGGCAGGCGTTCCGGCCAACGCGTAGACGGAGGCGATGATGGGCGAGGCGACGCTCGTCCCTCCGAACACGTACCACCCCTTGTAGCTGCCGTAGCTGTCGTAGACGGCCACCCCGGTGGCCGGGTCGGCGACTGCCGAGACGTCCGCCACGGTCCGCTGGGCGCAGCCGCTGTCCCTCTGCCAGGTCGGCTTCGGCTCGTACTTTGAGCAGCCGCTGCCGGCGCCCGACCAGGCCGTCTCCGTCCAGCCTCGCGTGTTCGACGCTCGGGTCAGGCTGGTCCCGCCCACCGCGACCACATACTGCGAGGCTGCGGGGTACTCGACTCCGTACCCGTTATCGCCGCTACTCACGGTGACGGCGATGCCGGGGTGGTGATAGTAGGCCGTGTCGTAGCTGGTCTCGCTCGAGGATTCCGATCCGCCGTAGCTGTTCGAGATCGCGACGACGTTGGCGATGGACGCGGCCGTGTTCACCGCGGTACCGAGGTTGCCGAAGGAGCTCGAGCTCGCCTCGACGAGGACGATGCTGCACGAGGGGCAGATTGCCGAGACCATCTCGATGTCCAGGGAGATCTCGGCACCCCAGCCGCTGTTCCCGCGCGGGAGCCCGCTGGTCTGGCCGTACTGGTTCACCTTCGTGAAGCACGCGTTCGGCGTGCCCCCGGTGCAGGCACCGCCGGCGATCGGGTTCACGAACTGCGGGATGCCGTACTGGGCGCGGTAGACGTTGACGTCGGAGAGCGCGTTGGGTTGGTCGTAGGCGTCTACGATCGCGACGGTCTCGCCGCCACCGTTTGCTGCTGCCGCTGTTGCGAGGTTGTAGGCAGTCTGCAGGTCCGCCGGGCTGTATCCGTTCGGCTGCGCCGCCGGGCTGACCTGCGAGCGCGACCGAGCCGGAATGTCGGTCCGCACGAGCGTGAAGCACCGCGCGCTGCCGGCCGACGCTGGCCCGCACGCCGCGGCGGTTGGGGGCTCGGCGGGTCGGGACGCCGGCGCGGCGGCCGCACCGACGGGCGGGGTCGCGGCCGCAGTCATCGAAGCGAAGAGTGCTGCGCCGGCGAGCAGTGCACCGGCTCGAGGAAGCGATGTCCGACGAAGCGCCCAAGGCCGCCGTCGGGGCCGGGCCGTGGCACCGTGGCGCCGCGAACGAAATGCCGATGCCCACGCGTCGTGGATAGTCATCTCCGACCCCTCTTCCCGCGCCGTGCTGCTTCGCGTGGCACCGCCGTTGCCGTGAGGGGCGCGGGCGCGCGCGAACTTCGTTGCTCCCTCGTGGTGTCCGCTGGACTGCCGGGATCATGCGCCCCGGTCCATTCGGACACAAGGGCGGGTACGAATTCGTGGGGCGCGGACGCACCGATGGGCCCCTTCGGGCCGGGCAGACGCCCTTCTCCACGGATCCTGACGTCGGCCGCCGAGGCGTCCGCCCCGTCGTCGTGAGTGTCCGCTCCGTGGCGGGGCGGGCATCATTGCCCGAGGGCCGCCTCGACCTCGCGTTGCGGAAGCAGGCGGATCGCGCCGGCGTTGCCCTGCACATAGCGGCCGCTCCGCAGGAGGATGAGCGCCCCTCGATCGCCGAGTGGCCCGCCGCGGCTCCTGGTCACGACCCCGAGCACGGTGGCACCCCTCGGGAGCGGCCCGCGGCCCCACCAGCGTGTCCAGGCTTCCAGTCGCTCCACGTCGACCGGCTCGCCGCTCACCACACGCCTCGCAGGTCCTGCTCGCCGACGGCCACCAGGGTGTCCCGGGAGGGAACCCGGTGCACGTACCGACCTCCGTCGAACAGCACCTGCCGCAGGGTCGTGCCCCAGGCCCCACCGATCGGCGGGCAGCCCGCGATGAGGACCACATGCCCGTCCCGCACCGCCGCACGCTCCTCGGGCGTCAACTGGCTCACCCACTTCCAGGGATCCGATCCCCAGCCGTGCCCCCGACCCGTCCGGCTCACCACGATGGTCGCCATGTGTCCCTCCATCTGACCAGTGCCTTCCGCGATCGGGGAAGTGTGGTCAGGAGGGCTCGGTCGTCAAGCCCCCCGCCCAGGGGGCCCAGGTGCGGCACCTCCTCCGCGCCGGCGGGGGCTCGACCGCGTCTCCCGATCCGCGGCGCTTGGCTCCGCCGGATGGGGAGCGCGCATCGCGCTCGCCACGTTCAGACCCGGTCAGTCGACGTCCCAATGCCGACAGAGAGCGAAGACCGCGGTGCCTCCGGGCACCGAAGGCGCCAACGGCAATGAATATGTAACGCGAAGCTGGTGCCGATCAGGGGATACTGGACCGGGCCGTCCTCGGAGCGCTGGCCGCGCTCGGGGTAGCCTCAGTCGTCCTACGGATTCGCGTCGAGTCGTCCCGGTCCCGGTCCGCACATGAGGGGAACCACGCATGCAGCATCGCCTATCCCTCGCCCTGGTGACATCCGCGGCGCTCCTGCTCTCGGGGGCGCCGGTCGCCGCGGCCCCAATCGCGTCGAGCGCCGTTGGGCTGGTCCCGCTGGCCGTGCAGGTTCCCTTGAGCGCAAGGACGGCGCACGACACGTCGTCGACCACCTGCACGCTACCCGACGGCAGCGCCGTCTCGTACTTCCACTGCTACACGCCGGCGCAGATCCGGACGGCCTACGGCGTGGACGCAGTGGCCCCGATCTCCTCCGGTCCCAACTACGGGCAGGGTCAGACGATCGTGCTGGTGGACGCCTACGGCAGCCCGACCGCGGCCGCCGACCTCCAGCACTTCCACGACACCTTCTTCTCCAGCCTGCCCGATCCCAACTTCGAGCAGGTCTTCCCCCAGGGCAACCCGCAGTACTCGAACACCGCCCGGGGCAACGGGCTCTCCGGCCCGAGCGGGGCCGCCGGCTGGTCGGGCGAGGCGACGCTCGACATCGAGTGGGCCTACTCGATCGCGCCCGAGGCGCACATCGTGCTGCTCGCAGTGCCCCCTGCCGAGACGCTGGGCGTGCAGGGCTTCCCCAACCTCTTCAACGCGATCTCGAACGAGATCGACGCGACCCCGCCCGGCACGGTCTTCTCGATGTCCTTCGCGGTGCCCGAGCAGACCTTCGGGGGCGCCGCGGCGGCCCAGGTCGCCAAGTTCGACCAGGTGTTCCAGAAGGGCCTGGCGAAGGGCGACAACTTCTTCGCCGCGGTAGGCGATAACGGCAGCCTGGGCTTCGCCAAGCAGCACAAGGAGAGCGCCGTCTACCCGTACCCCACGGTGGAGTGGCCCGCCACCTCGCCGTACGTGGTGGCCGTGGGTGGCACGCAGCTGCAGGACGGCTGGACCTGGAACCCGTCGGACAACACGGCCTTCCTTCCGTCGACCGCCTGCAGCCAGGCTCCATGCTTCAATCCGGCCTACTGGGCGGCCACGCCGAGCAGCGGGAGCTCGCAGGCGGTCTGGAACGAGTCGTGGGGACCCATCGCGACCGGCGGCGGCGCCAGCGCCATCTACCCGCAGCCAAGCTGGCAGCAGACCGTGGGATCGGGCTACGGGAACCACCGCCTCGTCCCTGACACGGCCTGGAACGCCGCGGTGAACGGCGGCGTGGACGTCTACATCACGGCCTACCCGGCGTACAACTGCGGCAACACCACGGGCTGCTGGTCCGTGTACGGCGGCACCTCGGCCGCGACCCCCCAGACGGCGGCGCTCGTCGCCCTGGTCAATGCCGCGCGTGCCGCGGCGGACAAGGCCCCCATCGGGTTCCTCGATCCGATCCTCTATGGCGGGGCCGGGGCCAGCGACTACACCGACATCGTCGCGCAGCACTACGGCTCCGCGCCGAAGAGCTTCTCCGGCAGTGAGGTCAACGTGACCGGTGCCGTGCCGAAGTCGGTCGGCGATCTGCAGGACAACCAGCTCTGGCAGGTGCCGATCCCGGGCTACGCGACCACGAGCGGCTGGGACGCCACGACCGGCTGGGGCGTGCCGAACGCCGCGGCGTTCGTCACCGACCTCGCCAGCAGGTAGCAACCTCCGGCTCGACATCCTCGGTGTCCACGGCCCCTCCGGGACTCGCCCGGAGGGGCCGTGGCGTGCTTCCCAGAGCACACTCGACCACGCGGCGGACAAGGCAGCGAGCGAGCCCACCGTTCGAGCGCCGCAGCCACCAACTCGCTCGCGGCCTGCCGATCGGACGTCGTGAGGGTCCCCGTGCTCGATGGGCAATCGGCGAGACGTCGGAGCCGATTCCAGCCTCGCCGCTGATCGGCGTCCCCGCGCTCGCTTGACCCGGCCCGACCGTCGCCTAGGATCGCGATGCCGGCACGGCAGGTGGCGAGGGCAGCGCGGGGAGGGCAGGTCATGCGCGAGGACGAGGTCTGGCTGACGCCACGGGACGTCGCGGAGCAGATCGGGTACAGCGCGCGCTGGGTGACGTTTCAGATTGAGGCCGGGCGGCTGCGGGCGGTGGCCTACCGCGGCGGCGAGCGCCCCTCGTACCGCATCCGGAAGATTGATTTCGAGGACTTCCGCCGCACCTACCTGGTCGAGACCGTGGAGCCCGAGGACGCCTGACGCTCGGTCCCCATCCTGCGGGGGCCAACCCCATCCCAACCCCACCCCCTCCGAGGGTGGTGGGGGTTGGGATGGATCGGGTTCAGGCCGCGGACGCGTCCGCGGGCCCGTAGCGCCGGTGGTTGCGCGGCCCCTGCTCGGTGAGCACGCCGGCCTCCACCGCGAGCCTCAGCGCCTTGAGCGCGGTGGTATCGCTGCAGGCCCAGCGGGCCATCACCGCGCCGCTGTCGATCTCACCCCCTTTGACGATGGCGAGCTGGCGCAGGTCGCCGGGGGTGATCCCCGAGGGTGCCCGCGACGCGGCCGGCCGGGCCGGCGCGTCCTGCGCCACGTCGACCGGGGTGAAGGTGCCGTGCTCCCAATCGATGGCGAGGACGAGGTGCTCGGCCTCCGCGTCGCGCATCTCGCTGTCCAGGGTCAGCGCATCGGGGCCCCGACGCTGGAGTACCCAGGTCCCGTCGGCGGCCGCGGGCAGGGCGGTGGAGCCGCGCGCGGCGGCGCCGCCGGTGGCGCCGCCACCCTTGGCCACGTGGTGCACCACCACCACCGCCGGGCCCAGGCGCACTAGGCGATCGAGCTGGGCCGTGGCCACCCCCACGTCGCGCGCACTGTTCTCATCGGAGCCCAGGGGCAGCGATCGCGCCCACGTGTCGAGCACCACCAGGGCCGGCTGCAGGGCCCGGACATCGGCGAGGAGCTGTTCCCAGGCGTCGGACCCGGCGCGCACGTCGTGGCCGTGCACCACCCAGCAGCCCGACAGGGAGCGGTGCTCGGCCAGGCGCTGGTAGCGGGCGGCCAGGCTCGCCGCCGGTCCTTCCAGCAGCACGTACAGGGTGCGCGCCTTCTGCGTGGGCCGGCCCAGAAAGGGCAGGCCTCCGGCGATGGCGGTCATCAGCTCGAGCAGCAGCAGGCTCTTGCCGGTGCGCTGGGGGGCCACCACGAGCAGCAGGCCGTGGGCGGGCAGGAGCTCGTCCACCAGCCACTCCATCTCGGGGGGTGCGGCGTTCAGGAACTCGGCGACGGGTCGGGCGAAATTCAATGGCATGGTCGTGGTCCCGCTGGGTGCGTCTGGCCGCCGCCATCGCCGGGCCGTCCCGCCGACCCCGAATCCATCGTGCGGAATGCCCCTGCGTCAAGAGGGCAGACGCGGATCTTTCGGCAGATTGGGCGTGCTCCCCTCGCCGCCCTTGGGCGGCAGGCCGGCGACCCGCGTGCGGACCTGCTGGTACTCGGTCTCGTCGATCAGGCCGTCGCGCAGCAGCTCGGCGGCGATGAGCAGGTCGGCCCAGCGGGCTCTGGCCTCGGGCGCCCGTCCCCGCGCGACCGTGGGGGCCGGGGCGGGGGTGCTGGTCCCGCCGCCCAGCACCAGCCAGGTCAGCAGGGCTCCCGCGGCGAGCACGATGGTGCCGGCCGGCAGGTGGATCCCCACCAGCTGCAGCACCACCCAGCCCACGGCGCAACCCGCCAGCACCACCGCCGCACTGGCGAGCCCGAGCAGGATGCGCCGGCTGAGGCGCTCCACCGGGTTCACCGTCCCGCCTCCGGGGGTCGGTCTGCGCGCCAGCGCACGGTGATCGAGGAGGGCAGCCGCGGCGCCGGACGCCGGTGGCCCGGGTCGGACGCCACCGCCAGGCCCGCGGAGCGCTGCTCGGGTGGCACCGCCTGCAGGGACGGGTCGAGGGGCAGGGCCAGGCCGAGCCGGCGCGCCACCTCGGCGTCCACCTCGTCCTCGCCGAGGTCCCGCCCACGCGCGAGGAGCTGGCCCTCCCAGACGCGCAACCCGCAGATGGCGCATTCGATGTCGTCGCCCGAGGCGGAGTGGTGCAGGCGGCACAGCCGCGTCGTCGCCGGGACCCCGCAGGCCGGGCAGGTCAGGGGGACCGGCCAGACGTCCTCGCTCATCGTCCATCCTCCCGCGGCATGCCCGGCAGCACCCGCGCCGGCGCAGTCAGGGCAGCCTCGGAACGGAGGTCGGTCCCGTCAAGCGAGGCGGGGTTCTGCGACGGAGGATCGTGAGGCCGCCCGGCGGGTCAGCCGGGCGGGTCGGCGCGGCTCCGTCTCCCTCGGCGGGTCTCGGAAGATGCGCCAGCCCGGGGTTGACACGAGGCCCTCGTGGCCGACGATCCAGCGTCACCCGCGGACCCGAGTGGCGGGACCGCGGCGCTGGTCCGTACTGGAGTCCGTCGTGATGGCCGGTGAGCGGCGCTCGATGTACCTCGATCCTTACCTCTGCGACTCGGCGCAGCGCGTCGCACGGGGCGATCGCCCCCTGACGCCCGCCACATACCTCAGCCGCCAGCTGCACGGCTGGGCCCGGAACCACGAGTACCTGTACCGCGGGCCACTCGTGCGGGCGCTGGGGGAGGAGGTGCGACTGGGCCGCGTCGTGATGATGCGCTCGGCACACGGCGGGGTCGGCTATGCCCCGATGGCGGTGGCAGCCTGATGGCGCGCCCTGACGGGAAGGGTCGGACCGATACCCCCGGCTGGCCGGCGCCGGGCCAGGAGCGTCCCGAGATGTTCAGCCGGGCCAACGAGATGGAGTGCTCCCCGGCCGAGCTTGAGGCGTACCTCGACCTGTGGAACATCGCCGAGGGGGTCTCGTTTGATGACCCCGCCGAGGTCGCCCGCGCGGCTCAGTTCCGCCAGCTGTTCTGGGCAGAGGTCGCACGCGGCGGCCGTCTCCGCCAACTCGCCATCCGCGATCTGCGGAGAGAGCTTCTCGAGTGGCTGGAGGAGCCTCCCCGACGAAGCCTCGAAGAGCTCATGGCGATCGCACCTGAGGACCCGCAGATGGACGTGTCCGAGGCCCTTGTGCAGGTCCTCGATCGAGAACGTCTGCGGCTCGCATGGGCGCCGCGCCTTCGGGGAGAGCTCGCGGCGGACGATGCAGCCATGCGGATCGGTGGGCCCTCACGTCGCTCCATGACCGCGTCGGCAACCGGCCTCGACGGGCACGAAGTCGCAGGCGACGGCGACGGACAGGGCGGTCGCGCGGCCGACGCCTTGGATCCCCGAGACCAGGTTGCCGGACAGGACAGACGGGCGGGTCACCCCGGGCAAGGGCGGTGACTGGGAGAGCCCGACTACCAACACGAAGACGGCGAGCGCGTCACGGAGAACACAGAACCACCGGTCACTCGCTCTGCCCTGCGCACGCCTGCCCCCCGCACCCGAAGCGGCCGCCTGGCAGAGCGTAGCCTCGCACCGCCCTGGCTCCTTCATGAAACCGCGTGCAGCGCGGATACCATCTCGGTCCGGTTTCCAACGCGCCGCGGATGACTTACGGCGTCAGAGGGGACTCGGGTCGAACAAGTCGGACCACGAACTCGTAGTCGGCCGTGGCCTGACCGAACTGGGCGTGGATCCTGTGGAGACCCTCAAGGCGGAAAGGCCCGAACCACGCCACCACGAAACCGGCGCCTGTCGGAGCACGCGTGTCCTGCACATCGCTGGGCACGAGCGCCCGTGCACTCACGAGAGGCACATCAGTCCCGTCCGGCTCGATCAGTCGAAGGTCGAGGTCGTACTCGCCGGCCTCTTCGATGCCCGCCGACACGCCTCCGATGATCGCCAGCGGCACACCTCCGGGCAGGGCGGCCAGATTGAGGACCCGAGGCCCCAAGCCGAGCACGTTCAGCTTCCCGTCAGGGCCATTGTTGGCTGCGTCGGCGAGGGACAGATACTCGAATTTCACGCCACTCTCTCGACTTCGGGCCGCGACCTGAATGCTGCCCCGCGGTTCCCCACGGTCGAAGCCATGCGCGACCAGGCCGGCTCTTCCCGTGCCGCAGATGCCGCGTACACGGTCGTAGTCAGCGGACGGTTGGTGAGGAAGGCGCGACTGGCGTCGTACACGTAGGTCCGGGCGAGGCCCTCCGAGAACTGTCCGATCGCCACGAACTGCGCCAGAGCGTTCGAGCAGTACTGATTGAGACTGACCCTCTCGCGCCTGGCCTGTCGCGCCAGTTGTCGATGCAGCCCCTTCGGCAGGCGCAGCAGGAAACGGCCGCTGTACTCATCGTCGTCGATGCTGGGCTGAGGCACCGGGCCGCCGTCGGCACGAGCCGCAGCGATCCAGGCCTCGATCGCGTCGGCGACCCGTTCTACCGCCTCGGAATAGGTGGTGCCTGCCGCCACGCAGCCGGGGAGGTCGGGCGCCTCGGCCACCCACGATCCATCTTCTGGGTCGACGTACACCTCGAGTCGATACCCTTGCAGGTTCACCTCATCACTCATTGCAGCACTCCTCGAGGGCGCGGATGACGCTGCGGACATATGCCGCCAGCACGGGGTCAGACCCCTCGATCAAGACGACTCGAGAAGAACACCCACGTCTCGTGAACACTCGATGGCTACCGCCGCTCCTGGGATGCATCACGAACCCGTTGGCCTCCAGCATCCTCTGCAGCTCTCGGAACGTCCGGTTCTTCTTGTCGGACTTGAGCTGCTCGATCAGCTCGTGGCAGCTCGGGTCCATACTCTCGACATGATATCGCCCGCAGTATCAGCTACGCTCCGGCGGGAACTATAGCACGTCCGTCTGGACGGTGACTGCTGGAGCCGGGAAAGGGCGGGCGCGGAAGGAACGAGCCTCCTTGACCCGACCGGCTGCGCGTTCCCGAGGTCCCAGCTTTGGCACGTGCGGCGAGGGGCCACATTCTGGGGCCAGCTCCTGGTAAGGCCGTCAGCTCGTTCCATCGATCACCCGGGTCTCGTCGGCGAGGAGGAGCTCCCGCGCGGTGTTTCCCACCAGGTGGCCCACAGCGCGCCGGCGAGGCGCAGCGGCAAGTCCATGCGAGGCAGTGTGCGCCATCGCGACGGGCGCCGGACAAGCGCCGCGACATGCCCGCTGCCGCCCTGCACCACAACCGCATCGATTCCGGGTTGCCGTGTCATACGAGCTGGCACAGCGGGGATTGATCGTGCCCCCAGTGGTGGGGGATGATGACGGCCGGCAGGCGCAGCGAGGGGACATGCGGGAGCGACCCGGGATCGCGTGCTCCGATGGGGCGGGACGGCCGACCCCGGCCGTCCGCTGCAGGCGGCGCGCAGGACCGGCCGGTGCGTGAGGTTCGACCGGGGGCCCGCTTCCTCGCCGCCGTCGCGCTGGCCGCCGAGCTCCACGACGGGCAGGTCCGCAAGGGGACCGGGGTGCCCTATCTCGCGCATCCCCTGGGGGTGGCCTCGCTGGTGCTGGAGGCCGGGGGCGACGAGGACGAGGCGATCGCGGGACTCCTGCACGACACGGTGGAGGACCAGGGCGGCCTGCGGACCCTCGAGCGGATCCGCACCCAGTTCGGCGAGCGGGTGGCCGATATCGTGCTGGCCTGCTCCGACTCGACCGTCGAGGACCCGTCGGCGAAGGCCGAGTGGCAGGCGCGCAAGCGGGCCCATCTCGCCCACCTCGGCACCCTCGACGCCTCCGCCGCCCTGGTGCTCTGCGCCGACAAGCTCCACAACGCGCGCTCGGTCGTGCGCGACTACCGCGCCCAGGGCGATGCCCTCTGGGCGCGCTTCAAGGGCGGTCGCGAGGGGACCCTCTGGTACTACGCCGCGTCGCTCCGGGAGCTGCGCGCCAACCCCGCGGCGCCGGCCGGTCTGCTCGACGAGCTCGATGAGGCGGTGGCTGCGCTCGAGCGTCTCGTCGACGCCGAGGAGCGCGGGACGACCGACTCGCGTGTGGCCCGCCGGTCCGCAGCCACTTCCCACCCCGCTCCACCCGGCCAGAACACACCGTGACGAGCACCTTTGCGTGGCTGGACTACTCGGAGCGCGAGCGACGCACGATGCTCGGCGTCATCGACCTGTTCCGGGAGAAGGGCACAGTCGATGAGCTCGGCCTGGGGGTGGTGCGCGATGCATTCGCCGATGACTTCTTCCCGGGCACCTCGACCCTGCACTCGCGGGCCCGCTACTGGCTCTTCGTCCCTTGGATCTATCGCCGACTGGAGTCGGAGCGAACGCCGACCGCGCGGGCGGACGCGCGAGCCCGGCAGCTGCAGGCCGATCTCGTCCGGGCCCTGGTCGCAGGCGGCGAGTCCGAGGGCGTGATCGGCATCGACGCGCGGGAGAAACTGCTGCGGCCCCCGGCCGTCCTCTACTGGGCCGGACTGCAGCGTCACGGGATCCGCCTCGTGCCGGGCTCCATCGGCCGCTACCACGCGTCGCTCGACCACTTCCACGCCACGGCCGGCCCCTCACGAGCGGAGGGCGACGAGCGCGAGGTCGTTGACCTCGGGCATCGCAACTGGCACCCCGCGCTTCCCGAGGCGCCGGAGGATCTGTTCAGGCGCGTCGATTTCCACCTGCGAGTCGAGGATGCGACGTTCCTGCGCGAGCGCATGATCACCAGCGCCCCGCAGTCGCTGCTGGCCTGGACGCTCACGCACCCGGCGCGCCTCGACCGAGTCGACGCTCCCTGGCAGCACCCCGGCCTCGCCGATGCTCCCGCGCCGCTGCGCCACGAGGTCGAGCTCGCCCGGCGGTTCTCGCTGCTGATGTACGGCGCGGTGCTTGTCTACAACATCGCCCTGTCGGACGCGGCACGCCGCGCCGGGCTGCGCGACGGCTCACTTGAAGACATGTATCGCGCGCAGTACGCACGGTGGGTGACGGAGCGCTTGGACCCAGAGCTGCCGGTCCTGCGCGGCTGGGAACGCGCCGATCTCTGGGCGGCCGTCGAGCGGCACGCGTCCGGCCGCGTCGACCAGGCCCGGCGCTTCGCAGACGCCTGGATGGCGGCGGTGCTCGAGGCGCCCCGCCCTGCCCCCGACGATCCGGCCGTCCGCGCGCTCATCGTGGACCGGGAGCGGCGACTCAAGCGCTCGCTCGCGCGGCTGCAGAACCGCCGGGCGCTCGAGCGCTGGAACGGGGCAAGCGGCGTCTACGAGAACACGTACCGGTGGGCCGAGGGCCGCACCCTCGCGGTCGACATCGCGGATGGGCTTCGAGCACGGCCGCATGCTTGAACCGGAACGTCGCCAGCCGCTGATCGAGGCCCTGCGGCCACCGCCGGGATACACGCTCGACTGCGCCGTCGGCACCACCTTCACGCTCGATCTCAACGCCCTCCTGTTGGCGCCGGTTGCCTTCGCCATGTTCGACGTCGAGGCCGACGACGGGCGTCCGCTGGCAAACCCGGTGGCGGTCGTCGAGGCGGTGCGTCGGCACGCCCAACGGATCACGGTCTTCGCCCAGGCCGGCGAGATCCGGGTGCCGCCCTTCCGGCCCGCGCTTGCCTACCTCGAGTCCGCCGTCGTGCCGGTACGCGCCCCTCGACCCGGCGGCATCTTCCACCCGAAGATCTGGGCGATGCGGTTCGTCGGGGGAGGTGCCCCTCGCTATCGCTTCCTGTGCCTCTCCCGCAACCTCACCTTCGACCGCTCCTGGGACACCATCCTTCGTCTCGAGGGAACCGCGACCGACGCACCCGACGAGCGCTCGCAGCCGCTGGCCGAGTTCGTCGCGACGCTGCCCGGACTCGCGGTCGCGCCCGTCACGGACGAGCGCCGGCAGGCCGTCTCGGATCTCGCGGCCGACCTCGCCACGGTAGCCTGGGACCCGCTTCCCGACGGGCTCGCGTTCGTCCGGATGTGTCCGATCGGGCATGACGGCCGGCGCGCCTGGCCCTTCCCCTCCGGTGGCTGGGGCCGACTCGTCGTCTCGCCGTTCGTCAGCCCGGACTTCCTCTCCGAGTTCCTCCCGGCGCCCCAGGGCCACGTGGTCGTCAGCCGGGCCGAAACACTCGACGCGCTCGGTCAGGCAGCCCTCGCGCACGCGACGCGGACGTGCATCCTCGATCCGGATGCCGAGCAGGTCGAGGCGGCGAGCACGACACCGGAAGAGACGCCGGATGCCGGTTCCGACCCCCTGCGCGGCCTCCACGCCAAGCTCTTCGTGGTCGACGAGCCGTGGTGGTCGCGGATCTGGACCGGCTCCGCCAACGCGACGCGCGCCGCGTTCGACGCGAACGTCGAGTTCCTCGTCGAGCTCCGGGGCCGCAACACGACGCACGGGGTGAAATCCCTCTCGGTACCGACGGGGCAGGGTGGCCTGGTATTCGGCGACCTCCTCGCCGATCACGTCCCTTCCCCGGAGCCCGTACCCGAGAGCGTGGCCGAGGTGGCAGAGCGCGAGATCGACGCCCTAGCGCGCGCGATCGGCTCGCTCCGATTCACCGCCGACATTGAGCGCCTGCCGAACGACCTCTTCCGTGTCCGGTTGTCCGCCGCAGGGTCGCCGGCAACGATCGACGAGTGGTCCACTGGTCATGGCAGCCCGGTAGCGCTGACGGTCCGGCCGGTGTCTGTGGGAAGCGCACTTGCGATTGAGCCGCGGCGTGAAGGCGAGCGCCTGGCGGCCCAATGGGACCTCTCGTTCGCGGCCCTGACGGCGTTCTTCGTCGTCAACGTGACGCCCGGGACGGAGCCCGCCCTGGCGTGCTCATTCCTCGTCCGCGCCGAGCTGCGGGGCGATCCCGCCGATCGGCTCGACCGGATCCTTGCAGCCGAGCTCCGCTCATCCGCCGACCTGATCCGGCTCATCCTCCTCCTGCTCGGCCACGCCGACGCGGCGTTCGACGACCTGGCGGAGGCCCTCACGGACGCGAGCTGGGGCGCCGCGCCTCGTTCTGACGGGGTGCTGGGCCCGAACGCCGTCCTCGAGCCGCTCGTCCGCTCGCTCGCCCGAGAGGAGGAGCGCGCGCGCCTCGACGACATCGCTCGCGTGGTGGCGGAACTGGAACGCAGCGCCGAGGGCCGAGCGATCCTGCCCGATGGATGGCAGGAACTGTGGGCTGCGGTGGAGACGGTCCGAGCGGCGGAGGCTCGCCGTGGCGCCTGAACCGATCGCACCGCCCATCCTCGCCGGGCTCAAGGAGTTCCAGCACAAGACCGTCGAGTACGTGTTCCGCCGCCTCTACACCGACCCCGATGCGGTGCACCGCTTCCTCGTCGCCGACGAGGTGGGGCTCGGCAAGACGGCGGACCCGATGGCGCGCGGAGGCAGTTCGCCGACCGGCTGGCGAAGCAGCTCGACGAGCGCGGCACGGTCGACGTCCTGCGCCACGGTGTGAGCGACCACGGGATCGAGATCCGCCTCGCGTACTTCAAGCCCGCGCACGGCCTGACCCCCGAGCTGACTGAGCGCTACCTCGCCAACCGCCTCACCGTCACCCGCCAGCTCCCGTATGACGCGGCGGCCACCAAGACGCTCGACCTGTGCCTCTTCGTGAACGGCATCCCCGTCGCCACCGCCGAGCTGAAGAACCCGCTCACGGGGCAGGGCATCGAGCACGCCAAGGCGCAGTACCGCATCGACCGCGATCCCGCGAACGTGACGCTCGGGCGGCGCGCGCTCGTTCACTTCGCGGTCGATCCCGAGCTCGTCGAGATGACGACGAAGCTCGCCGGAGCCGCCACGCGCTTCCTGCCCTTCAACCGCGGCGACGCCGGCGGCAAGGGCAATCCGCCCGATCCTTCGGGACACCGGACGCGCTATCTCTGGGAGGAGGTCTGGGCGCGCGACGCCTGGCTCGACATCCTCGGGCGCTTCATCCACGTGCTGCCGGGCGACGGCGCGACGCACGCGGTCCAGCTGCGCAACGGCACGGTGATCTTCCCGCGCTACCACCAGTGGGACGCCGTGCGCCGGCTCGAGGCCGCAGCACGGGAGGAGGGTGCCGGGCACAGCTACCTCGTGGAGCACTCGGCGGGCTCGGGCAAGTCGAACACGATCGCCTGGCTCGCCCACCGGCTCATGTCGCTCCACGGCGCCGACGATGCGCCGGTCTTCGACAAGGTCGTCGTCATCACCGACCGGGTGATCCTCGATCGCCAGCTGCAGGAGACGATCTACCAGTTCGAGCACGCCACGGGGGTCGTGGCGCGCATCGACCAGGACTCATCCCAGCTCGCGCAGGCGCTGGAGGGCGAGCAGGCACGCATCGTCATCACCACGCTCCAGAAGTTCCCCTTCATCCTCGACAAGACCGCGGACCTCGGCCAGCGCCGCTACGCGGTCATCGTCGACGAGGCGCATTCGTCCCAGACCGGCGAGGCCGCCAAGGATCTCAAGGCGGCGCTCGGGGCGACCTCGGCCGAGGCGCAGCTCTCGCTCGCCGAGCAGGCCGACAGGCACGTCGTCGTGCCCGACGCGCAGGATGCCCTGTATGCCACGGTCGCCGCCCGCGGTCGCCAGCCCAACCTGTCGTTCTTCGCCTTCACCGCCACGCCCAAGGCCCGCACGCTCGAGCTCTTCGGCACGAAAGATGCCGACGGCAACGCCGCCCCCTTCCACCTCTACTCGATGCGCCAGGCGATCCAGGAGGGCTTCATCCTCGATGTGCTAGCGAACTACACGACGTACGCGACGTACTGGAAGGTCGGCAAGGCGGTCCCCGACGACCCGCTCGTCGATACGCACAAGGCGCGCGCCTCGATTGCGCGCTTCGTCTCGTTGCACCCCCACAACCTCGCCCAGAAGGCGGAGGTCATCGTCGAGCACTTCCGGGCACACACCCGCCACAAGATCGGCGGGCGGGGCAAGGCGATGGTCGTGACGAGCAGCCGGCTGCACGCCGTGCGCTACAAGCAGGCGATCGACCGGTACCTTCAGGAGAAGGGCTACGCCGATACCAAGGCGCTCGTGGCGTTCTCGGGGCGGGTCGACGACAACGGCCTCGACTTCACCGAGTCCGCCATGAACGGCTTCCCGGAGTCGCAGACCGCGACGCGCTTCAACGATCCCGAGTACGGCGTCCTCATCGTGGCCGAGAAGTTCCAGACCGGGTACGACCAGCCGCTCCTCCACACGATGTTCGTGGACAAGACGCTCGTCGGCCTCGCGGCGGTGCAGACCCTGTCACGCCTCAACCGCATCCATCCCGAGAAGACCGACACGTTCGTGCTCGACTTCCGCAACAGCGCCGACGACATCACCGAGGCGTTCCGCCCCTGGTACGAGGCGACGGTCGCGGTGCCGACCGATCCGAACCTCCTCGACGACCTCGCCGACCGCCTGCTCGCCCTGCAGGTGCTGGACCAGGGCGAGGCGCAGGCGGTGGCGGCGCGCATCGTCGACCGGACCCAGAAGGTCTCGGACCACGGCACGGTGTACGCACTGTTGGAGCCCGCGGTCGAGCGCTTCTGGGCGAAGAACACGGCCGAGCAGGACGAGGCCCGTGCGGCGCTCGACGGGTTCGTGCGTGCGTACGCGTTCCTCTCCCAGGTCGTCGACTTCGGCGACATCGGCCTCGAGGCCCTCTATCTCGCCAGCCGCGCACTCCTCTCGCTCCTGCGCGTGGGCGAGGGCGGCCGGCTCGACCTCGGATCGGAGGTCGAGCTCACGCACCTGCGCATGGAGAAGACGAGCGAGGGAGCGATCACGCCGGACTCCGGGGTTGCCGAGCTCAAGGCGATCTACGCCGGCACGGGCCCCGAGGCCGAGCCGACCAAGGAGCACCTGTCCGCGATCATCTCGGTCCTCAACGAGCACTTCGGGACGAACCTGGGGCCCGCCGACCAGCTCTTCTTTGACCAGCTCGAGACGACCTGGCTCGCCGACCCGCACCTCGTCGAGCAGGCTCGTGCCAACCCCATCGAGAACTTCCGCTTGGTCTTCGCCGACACGTTCCTGAAGACGATCGTTGGGCGCATGGACGACAACGCCGACATCTACCGCCGGATCCTCGACGATCCGTCGTTCCAGGCGATCGTGCGAGAGCACTACCTCAACCGGGTGTACGGGCAGGCACGGGCAAGTGGAGGAGGGGCCTGAATGGCGACCGTCGAAACCCTGCCGATCCAGGCGCTCATCCCGGAGACCGCCAAGAGCCCCATCGTGATCTACGAGTCCCACGCCGCCCTGCGCATGGCGATCGCCGAGCGGCACTCGATCTCCGGTCTCTCAGACTGGGACCTGCCCGGGGTGTACTGCCTGCTCTACCCGGTTGCGGCCGATGGCACGTTCCCGATCTACGTCGGGCAGGCCCCCTCGGGGCTGCGGACCCGGGTGCTGCACCACGTCAGCAAGAAGGAGAACTGGATCCGCGCCCTCCTCATTGCCCGGGATACCACGCACGGCTTCCACTCCGCACAGGTCGGCTGGCTCGAGGGGCGACTCTGGCGGCAGGCGTTCGCCTCCGCGCGCGGCACGCTCGTCAACAAGAACGAGCCCAAGGATGAGACGCTGCCGGACTACGAACGCGCGGCCCTGGAGGCCTGCATCCTGCCCATCGGACGTGTCCTGCGCCTGCTCGGCTACCCCCTCGAGGCGGAGGACGACCTGCCCAGCCCCAAGGACATCGTCCACAAGACGTTCCACGGCGTGACCCTCGCCGATCTCCTCGAAGCTGGAATGCTCTCGAGCGGCCAGACGCTGCACTTCATCGCCGCCGGGTACTCCGCGAGCGCGACGGTGGAGCCCTCCGGGAAGCTGCTCATGGACGGCACGGCCTACGACACCCCGTCGGGTGCCGGGCAGGCGGTCCGCGGGCGCGCCACCAACGGCTGGGAGCACTGGGCGGTGCAGAACGCCCAGGGCAACTTCGTGCCGCTCGCGGAGATCCGCACGAAGTTCGTGGAGGCGCGGGCGCACGCGAGCGAGGAGGCGTTGCCGGCGCAGCGCTGACCCTGGCCGAGGATGCGCGTACCGCGCAGTGCGGCGCCCTCCTTCGATCAGGTGGATTGACGGGGACCGGACTCATCCCGCCTTTGGGCCGCAACAGTGGAGGTAGGACGTGACGGGTGACACCAGAATCCCGTTCTTCGATCGAGTTGTCGGGCCCGACGAGCGGTTCGTCCACCTTGCGATTGGCGAGGGCGACGACGAGGAGACCTGGCACATCGTGCTGGACCGTCTCAACCCCAGATGCCAGGAAGACGGTCGGGCGTACCGGGTCATGCTGATCGTCATGGGCCAGAACGTCAGTCGCTTCGAGGATCGCAGCCTGTTGTCGCAGGCTGGCTACGAAGCGCTCGTCCGAGAGCTTGAGCCGATGGAGCGGACCCTCCGCCACTCGCTCGTGACATGGGATGTCGACGAGGCGCGCGAGTTGCTCGAGGCGGCAGCCCACGGGATCGCTCCCCTCGAGGCCGAGAGTTCCGCCTATCGACGCAGCGCGGCATGGATGTTCCGCAAGGTGCCTGCCAGTGGCGCGTTGCAGCCCCACGGATCGCTGCGCGACGAACTTCGCAGGCTCGCCATCGACGAGCGTCACGGCCAGTTCGGTGACGAGGTGCTGCGCGCCATGAGCGACCAAGAGGGGTGGCCAACGGCGGTCAGCGCCGTGGAGCGCGTGGCGCTCCAATGGGGGGGCGATCCGGATGCGGACCATCGGGCGGCGGCCATTCTGGCGCTCGATCACCTGTATGCACGCATCGCACCGGTGTCTGCCGCCTCGCTTACGTCAGGAGGGGGCACACTGGCGGAAGCCCCTGCCCCACATGCGTAGACCCGCGGCCGACCGACCCCCCTGCCGTTTCTGACATGGTCCACCAGGCCGTGGATGCAAGGACGGACAATCACCAGCCTGGACAGGACCCTACCGGGCCGCGGGAAGCGGTGTCGATCTTGATCCCGACGTCCTCGGGCGTCGAGATGCAGGCGATCCTTGGCGGCGTGCTCTCGAAGGCACGCTGCGCCGAGCTGGGCGCCTGGGTTGCCCACCGCGAGGACTTGCGGCTCGCAGCCTGCTCGGGTCCTCACTTGCCGGCACTCCGGATCGGACAACCGGATAGGAATCGGTGTTCATAACAAGGGAATGCATCGGGGGTCCCCGTCGGGACCGAGCAGGAGGATGGGCACATGATCAACGAGCACCGCAGGCAGGTCGGCGTGTCCGATCCTCGCGACAATGCCCCGGGACTCGGGGAGCCGTGGTCGGTCGGCAGGCCCGCCGATCCTGTCCCACTTGGCGTCGGCGGCCGCGACGGGACACGGATGCACCGTCGGCTGCCGGCCAAGACGAGGCATGCCACCGGGATCGGGACACAGCGCGCGCTGGGGCGCGCGCTCGGTCGTCGGGTGGCGTTCGAGTTGTCCTTGCGTGGCGTGGATCCGAGCGATCCGACCTACGACTCCCACGCGCTCCAGGTCCGCGATCGCCTTCCGCTGATGTACGACTTCGTGGTGGTGCCGAGCGGGTCGCAGGCCGCCCTGCTGCACGACGCCTGGGACGCCGCGTTCTGGCGGGCCCTGCACGCCAATCGCGACCGCTGGGGCTGGTTGCGCGCGCAGGTCGAGGCGTAGGGCCGGTGCCCAGTGGCGACGGGTACCACGGCGGCCCACGCGATGGTACAGACGATGGTGCAGCCGGAGGCGTGATGACCGGCAAGCCTGGTGCCGGTATGGACCGCGCCCGGATCCTCGACCTGCCCGAGGAGTAGCAGCAGGCAACCCAGATGGGCCCGACCTCAGGCACCTCGCCCGCGCCAGGAGCGCTTGGGGCGAGGGTGCCCACTACTACCGGCTGCGGGGTGAGTTCCGGGAGGCGGCCCACTGCTTCGAGATGGCCGGTGACCACCGCCGGGCCGATCTCGCCCGCCGCGAGGCAGCTGCGCAGGCGGAGTTCGATCACGGTGTCCCCTCGTCCGCCCCGGGGGGAACCCTGAAGGTCTGCGCAGGCCTGCGGGACCGCCCGGCCGCGCCGCGTCACTGCCGCCTCGCGCCGAGGCATGGTGGAGGCCACAATCGATGTGTCCGAAGAGTCCACACGGGCTAGACTCCGGCGAGGCGGGCACGAGGCTGAGGCGGTCAGCCGGACGCGGCCGCGACCCGTAGGAGGGCCGGCTCCTCGAGCAACGCGACGGGAGATAGAGCTGTGGCCTCGACAATTGTTCGCGTCTACCACGGCAGCCCGGAGGCGGCCGCGACACAGTTCGCGGCCGATGCTGAGGCGATGGCGCGCCAGGGTTACGTCGTGATGGCGCAGCACTATGTTGCTGGTGGCCGAGGTATCGGAGCCGCCATCTGCCTCGCCCTCGGCGCTGTCCTTGCACTGTTCGGCCTTATGTTCATCACTTACCCGGCCGGTGCCGCTGTAATCCCCGGTTTGGCCCTACTTGTGGGCGGGCTGGCCTGGAAAGCGCCGGGGACGTTGTCGGTCACCTTCCAGCACGGCTTCATTTCGAACGAGCAAGACCGCGGGTCGGTGGTTGTCCCACCAGCGCCGATTGGGGCGATGGCCATCCGACACAGCGAGACTCGCGACAAGCACAACGCTCAAGAAGGGGCGATGGGAGTTGCTGGGAGGGCAGGAAGCATGACTGAGTTCTGCCCCCAGTGCGGGACAAAGCGTGTCGGAGCGTTTCGATACTGCCGGAATTGTCAGTTCGATTTCGATTCTGTCGCCTGGGAACCTCCACAGGGGCGACAGGGAAGCGCGCCCTCCCCGTCGATCCCCTCAGACAGCCCCCAGCCGGCATCGCCGCCGCCCGTCAAGTCGGCCTCATCGCCAGGTTCCTCTTGGTCCACCGCGCCAATTGGCCTACCAGCTCCTCCCAAGGCAGGGCAGCCCCGAAGGCTGGCCATCTGGTGGCGAACTCGGTCCCACAGAATGCAATGGGCCATCCCCATAGGTATCGTTCTCGTCGGGCTCGCCGTTACGGGAGGTGCCGCCTGGATGGTTGAGCAGCCTCCAAGGACGACGCCTGCAACCGGAGTTGCCCAGGGTCCATCGAGGTCCGCTGGGAACGCCACCGCCACGGGAGCCCCGGAAGGCCTGACGCTGGCTGCGTTTGCCGCCCGTGTCATCCCCGTCCAGGATCAACTGGATGCCGACATGAGCAAGATCAATTAGGACATGAACAACAGTGACTTGTCAGCGGCGGAGCAGGACCTACAGGTCTTTGAGAGTGACATAGCCACCCTGCAGGCATGGGCGGCAGCGCACTCCCCGGAGCCGTGTTGGTCGGCGACGTGGCGGCTCTGGTCAGCCGCATTGGACGACTGGGCTGCGGGCTCGCAGCAAGCTTCCACAGCCGTAGAGGTGGCCCTGCGGGGTGGCTCACTCGACGCCCAGGGCGCTGTGGCAGTTCTCTCGCGCGGCACAAGTGAGATCAACGCGGCTTCCGCCTCGCTGGAAGCGAGCAAGTCCGCGTGCGAGGCGGCAGGCGAGTCCTTCACGGCACCATCCTCGTTCCCGGCATCACCGGTGTCCTCTTACTCGGCGCCTGAAACAGCCGTGATCCCGGTCGTGGCATGCGAGTCCAGTTATGGGTATCCGGCGGCAAGCACGACGGCGCTACCGCCGTCGGCCACGATGTCCGCGCTGTCTGCCTCGGACGCCGCCTCGCTTGCCCTCTACGCAGCCACGAACGGGTCAGCCGAGCAACTCGCCCCTCGTGGATGGTCGTGTACGTTCTCCGCGGGTGCGGACGGGTCATGGGGGATGGCCATGATCGATCCGAACGACCCGAGCGGAGAGGTGCTGTACGAAGGCGCGTACAACGTACCTGGGACGGTTCTAGCCGCGCCGTTCTTCCCGGCACTGTGCCCCGCAGAGCAACAGACAATGCCCGGGCCCTGCCCCACTCCGGCACCGGGGGAAGTGATCGTTCCTGACTCATCCACGCTTGTTCATTTCAGTGCGCCGCCTGGAGTCCTTGTCAGTGGCATGGCCTATTGGGACTTGGGGATCTCTTCGACGCGATACCAGACGGTTGGCGCGATGAGTCTGTTCGGCTTGCAGGGAAGCGAGCCAGAACCAGCCAAGGCTGTTGTGTGCCTTCTTCCTGCCAGCCGGGCAAGCCTGTGTCAGCGGCTTGTTGACGCCTCAGTTGCGTATTGGCAGGCGGAACGCTGAACGACTGGAGGCAGGCTACGAACAGTGGTTGAGGACGCTAGCCAGCGCAATTGGCCGCACACGTCGCGCCCAGACGGCGCGATCTAGGACGATTGCGACCTACACGCCTGTGCCCCCATGCCCAAGCTAAAGAGCCCCATGTCGCGGTAGAAGGCCTCTGCAATCGTGTCTCCCGCCACAGAGTGGATGGAGAGCACGTCGAGACCTGCAGCGATGGCGCCTGTAGCCAGGAATGCAGACTGCCCCCACCAGTGCCGCCATTCTCCACCTACCGCGATGTGCATTGCGTCCTGGCGGGGACTTCCTCCAGCTGTTGACCAGCCTGACTGGTTCGCCGGTCGGTAGCCAATTGCCATCTCAGCGCGTTGCGGTGCCTTCGCCAAGGATCTCCATCTGGTCGAGCTGCTGGTGGATCTCGGCATCGGG